>DASTBJ010000015.1:0-6143 GCA_035712125.1 Terriglobia bacterium | reverse complement strand
AAGGTCCGCGTCCTTGCTTTCATGATCAACGCGAGCACCGAAAGTCACGTCAAACTTGTCGGTAAACGCCGTGGTTGCCTGACCGTACACGCCAATCCCCAGATCATCCAATGCTGCCTGTGGGGAATGCAGGTTAGTTTGAAGAGGAATCAAGTTCAGGGTCGCGTCCTGGTCGTAGTTTTGCGTGAACAGCAACGCGCCCGCCTGCCATCTGAGGGTGGCAGTATCACCCAGTCGGATCGGCGCACCCGGCGCGGAGGCGAAACGAACTTCCTGGGTAAACTGGAAATCCTTCTCGCTGTTGTCGCGAGTGATGAGGGACTGAGGAGTGTAGTCGAGATCGGTTACATCACGGGTTTTCCATTTAACGAAGCCTGTGGTTGTCGAGAACGAGAACTGGGAACCGTCGTGGCGTGTTTGGATTGCAGTAGAGAAAATGTCGCGATTCGTATAGCCCTCGAAGTCGCGGCTCACGTGGAAGGGATTCTGCCGGAGGGCTCCAATATCGCCCAGCGAATAGTCGCCGTCGCGCGCTCGCTCACCCGTGACGACCAGCCTCAACTCCCAGTCGCTCGGAGTCCACAGAACCTGGGCTTTCCCGTAGGTGGCATCCCGATAATCGAGATCATTGCCTGTGGCGTCATTGGTGGTAAAACCATCGCGTTTTCCCTTTCCGATGGTGAAGCCAACGCCCAGGCGATCCCCGAGCGGCCCGGCCGCATGTGCCTGCGCATTCCACTCCGAATTGTTGGCCATGGGTACCGAGATACCTCCTGACCATTTTGATAGTGACGGCTTCCGGGAAGTGACGCTGACCACGCCGCCCACTGTGTTCCGGCCGTACAACGCACTCTGCGCGCCTCGAACAAATTCGACCTGATCAATATCCACCAGGCCGATGCTGGAGGAGTTCGAGTTGAGTTGAGGGACATTGTCAATGTACGTGGTTATTCCGGGGTTGGCGGGACTTGCCCCGATGCCGCGGAATCGCGCGTTGCTCAGTTTCCTGGCCGAAAACTCCGAGAAGAACGTGTTCGGAGCAAGAATTGCAGCGTCGCTGACGATTTCAGCGCCGGAGGCACTGAGTATACGTTCCGGAACCGCCGTAACACTCACGGGGAGCGTCTGCGCATCGTCGGCTTCCTTATATACGTTGACCGTAATTGGAGGCAGACGGACGACGTCGCTGGCCTGCGCGGGAGCAGATTGAGCGAAGAGGTTTGGCGTCGCAATCAGACAGATAACGCACGAAGCGGTGAAGAGTCGGAGGTAAGTGGTCTTAAACATGTGCGACATTATGCCTGCGTGACATCCCGCTAAAAAGCCTAAATCGGAATATCCATTTCACAGGTGTGAGGCAATGCGGCTGGAGATGCGGTTCCCAACCGTACCATGCTGTCACCTGGATGCAAAGCCTTCGTGATTGCGCGTCAGTTGTCCTGCTATTTTTAGATTTTACCGGCCAGTGCGGCTATGACGGTGTTGAGTTCCGAATCTTCCACAGGTTTTGCGATATGCGTCTGGTACCCGGCTTCCAGCGCCCGCAGACGATCTTCAAAGCGGGCATCAGCCGTCAGTGCTATCGCCCGAATGGTGTTGATCCTGCCGTCCGGATGCGTGCGCACGCGGCGCATGAGGTCGTAACCGTCTCCGCCCGGCAAGCTGATATCACTGAGGAGTACATCAAAAGGACCTGCGTCATCCGTTGATCGCAATCGCGACTCCAATGCTTCGATAGCGGTTGCAGTTGACGAAACGGTCGCCGGAAGGGCCCCATACTCCTGCAGCTTGAGAAAGACGACGTCGCGTGCCGTTTCGTCGTTATCCACCACGAGGATGTGGAGCCCGTCCAGGCGATATCTGGCGGATCCGTCCTGTAGAGTCGGAAGTATGTGATCGGAGTTTCTGGGACCCGATTCTTTCCTCGGCACAGGACGCACCGGCAGCATTACCGTGAAGGCTGCCCCGAGCCCTTCACCTGGACTCGTGACGCTGACGGTGCCTCCGTGAAGTTCGGTTAACTGCTTCACGAGTGATAGTCCGAGTCCCAGACCACTGAACCTTCGAGATGCGGAAGAGTCGCCCTGCCGGAAGCGGTCAAAAATAAACGGCAACAAATCGCCGCTGATGCCAGTACCCGTGTCGGTCACGACGATCCTGACGGCAGACACTTCACGTCTTAGCCCGATACTCACGCGCCCACCAGGGTTAGTAAATTTCACCGCATTCGAGAGTAGATTCCAGACGACCTGTTGCAAACGGTCAGCGTCGCCTGCAATTTCAAACTGGTCTCCGTCACAAACAAAGTCCAGTTGGATATTCTTGCTTGCAGCAGCAGGAAGCATGCTGTCGATCGCGGAAGTAACGACAGACCGGAGGTCGCACTTTCGGACATCAAGTTTCAGCTTGCCGGAAATGATCCGAGCGGTGTCGAGCAGGTCTTCGATCAGTTGAATCTGGGCGCGACCGTTGCGCTCGATGACTTCCGTTATTCTTCGGATGTCTGTGTCATCGCGCCGTGCTGAACGCAGCAGGTGCGCATGCCCGAGGATGGCGTTAAGCGGCGATCTCAGCTCGTGGGAAACGACGGCAAGAAATTCATCCTTCGCGCGTGTTGCCGATTCCGCAGCTTCGCGAGCCCGCTGTTCCTGCTGATATAGCTTTTCCTTTTCCTGTTCAGACTGCCGTCGTTCGAGATAATCGGCTGCCTGTCTCGCCAAAAGATCTACCAGTCGTAAATCTCTCTCGCTCGGACGATGGGCTCGTCGGAAGTGCGTTGAAATTGCACCGAAGATCTCTCCGGAACTGGAGATTAGCGGAGTGGATTGAACGGAGCGAACGCCGGCTTCGAGCAATTGCGACAGGCAGCGCGCATCGCCAAAGACTTCACTTTTCTCGAGGTCTTCCACGATGATTCGTTCACTCGACCGGAACGCGGCCGCGCAAGCCGTCGACTCTTCGGGGCTGACCGTTTCGAAGAATCGCAGAAAAGGTTCGTCGAAACCGCTATGGGCGGCAATCCTCAGGGTTTTAGATGCGAAATCGTAGAGCTGAATATTACCCTTCTCGGCGCCGGTGACTGCGAGGGCTGCGGCCAGGATCGCCTCGAGGCAGCCGTCGAAGTCGTGCCCCATTCGCGCACAGCGGTTGCCGACGTCATTGAGGCGTTCCATCGCTGCCAGATCGGCGGCCGTTCTTGACTCCTGATCACGGCGGAGCGCCGCGAGTTTGATATGCGATTCAACACGCGCTGCCAGTTCTCGTGCAGAAAACGGTTTTACAAGGTAATCGTCTGCGCCTGCTGCAAGACCTTCGACACGGGACTCTTCGCCGGCGCGCGCGGAAAGCAGGATCACTGGCAACGTGGTGGTTTGCGGGTCAGAGCGGAGCGCCTTCAGGAGTTCGAATCCGTCAACCCTGGGCATCATGATGTCGGAGAGCACCAGGTCGAACTGCTCCGATCGCGCAAGCGCGAGAGCGCGTTCGCCGTCAGGCACGCAAACAACCTGATACCCACACTCGAGGAGCAGTCGTTGCAGGTAATCCCGCATATCGGTATTGTCGTCCGCGAGCAGGATCCGTGCTCCGGGGGTCTGTGCATTTTGGGGTGATTGCATGGATCGGGCGAAATTCCCTCCCGCTTCGAAATCCGGCGTATCCACCCCTGATGGCAACCAGCTCATCGCTTCCTCGACATATGCTTTGGCTACAGGAACGCGGGAACGGGTCGATGTTGACGGAGCAATCCGATCGGCGGGCAAGTGCGCTGAGCCAAGGGGAAGCGTAACGACGAAAGTCGAGCCTTTGTCAGGCGCGCTGGTTAATGTCACTTCTCCGCGATGCAGCCGGACCAGTTCCTGCACGAGAGCCAGCCCGATGCCACTCCCTTCAATGCTGCGCCCCCTGGCGCCCTTAACGCGGTGAAACCGCTCAAATACATGAGGCAACTCCGTGTCGGGAATACCGGTGCCTGTGTCTCGCACGGAGAGCTGAACCCGCGCATCTACGGCACGCAACCGGACTTCGATCTCGCCCTCCAGGGTGAACTTAAACGCATTCGAAATAAGATTGAGGACGACCTTCTCATACATTTCCCGATCGACATAAACGGCTTGGGCAAGGTCGTCACAGTTCACGATGTACTTCAGCCCCGCTTTCTCGACTGCTGATCGGAAAACGCTGGCGAGGTCGGCAGTGAACGCCGCGAGGTCTACGGGCTCGTACGTCGCATCCGTTCGGCCCGCTTCGATGCGAGAGAAGTCTAAAAGCGTGTTGACCAGCTTCAGCAGGCGCACTCCATTGCGTTGGGCGAGCGTTATTTGCTCTCGGACCGAGGTTGACAGCTCGCTGTGGACTTCAAGCGTGTGTTCAAGAGGAGCGAGCATAAGTGTGAGTGGTGTTCGGAACTCATGGCTGATATTTGAAAAAAAGGTTGTTTTCGCGCGGTCAATCTCGGCAAGCGCCTCGGCCCGCCGACGCTCTTCCTCATAGGCGCGGGCATTGGCGATTGCGGAAGCAATCTGCGCTGCGACCAGTGCCAAAAAGCCCTGGTACGTGGCGTCGAACAAACGATATGGATTCAGTCCGACCACGAGTATTCCGACCTCGCCTTCACGCCCCTGAGCGGCGATGGGCAAGGCGACGGCTTGATGAGGCGGAGGATCTTGCGGGCCTGCGGGCAAAGTGCCTCGAAGCGCGCCGAGGTTCGAGACATGACACGGCCGATTCGTCTGAATGACTTTGCTGAAAGGCCAGACAGAGGCATTGTCAAGTGCCGCAACTTCTGGTGCAGCTGGATGCCCCCGCTCGAGTCCCCACGGGTTCCCGGCCAGAACCACACGACGCGGTTGTGATTCTGTCAGGTAGATCATCGCCAGCGGGATGTCGTAAGGGTTTGTTGAGAAGCAATCTGTGCTGAGTGTGCATGCCTGCTCGACGGTTCGAGCATCTGCAGTCCGTGCCGCGAGTTCGCGCAGCAGTCTCACCTGACGCGCCTCAATCACGCGTTGCGTGTCATCCGTGTTCACACAGATGATTCCACCGGCCTCTCCTTCATCATTAGGAATCGGGCTATAGGAGAATGTATAGAACGTCTCTTCAGGATAACCATTGCGTTCCATGATCAGACGTTGCTCTTCGACGTAGGTTCCCTCGATTCCGCCCATTGCCGTTTCCAGCATCGGACAAATTTGTGTCCAGATTTCTCGCCAGACGACCGATGCGGGCTGGCCGAGGGCGCCAGGATGCTTGCCTCCCACAATCGAAATGTACGAATCGTTGTAGAGCTTGATCAGTTGATCGCCCCAGCCCAGCCAGATCGGCTGGCGGGAGGTCAGCATGATGCGGACCGCAGTCTTCAAGCTCTGAGGCCAGGTTTCGACGGGGCCCAGCGGCGATTTGGCCCAATCGTAGGCGCGGATCCGCGTACCCATCTCACCTCCGCCGGACAGCCAGTTCTGTGAGGCCGGGTGCGGCGCGCTTTGATTTGAATCATTGCTCACAATTTTTCCTCAATTACTTTCAGGGGAAACGCAGTTGGAGTCTGGCGACCCGGCCTTGGTTCAGTCTGTGCAGATAAATGCCACAACAGATGTTACATGACTCCGCTGGCAAGCGATACACTCGATGGGTGACTGCATTGCCCGCGGCTGTAGCGATGGGAGTCCTCGTTTTCGCTGCAACAAACGTTGATGACATTCTCCTGTTGGCATTGTTCTTCGCAGACCGCACCGTTAGACCGGCGGCAGTCGTTGTCGGCCAGTTTGTGGGCATAGGCTTGCTCACTGCGGTTAGCGGCGGCGCAGCACTCCTGGCCGTGTCCGCCCCGGGCGAATGGATCGCGTTGCTGGGGCTCGTCCCACTTTTTCTTGGTATTCGCGGGATGTATACGCTGTGGAGATCCCCACAACAATTCGAAACAGAGGAAGCCGGTGACGGGGTTACCGAGAACAGAGACGCGGCGCGGGCGCCCCACACGCAATGGTTTTCTGTTGCGCTTGTGACTGTAGCAAACGGCGGCGACAACCTTGGCGCTTATATTCCTCTGTTTTCGCGTCACTTTTCATGGATACCTCTTTACGCCGGCATATTTGCTGTCATGACCTTCCTTTGGTGCGCAGGCGGGTACTGGCTGGTAAATCATC
>DASTBJ010000014.1:0-3519 GCA_035712125.1 Terriglobia bacterium | reverse complement strand
CGGCGAAGACACTGGACAAACAAGGGAACCTTCGCGTGGTCCTCACGTTGATGAAGGGCGGCGCCATCCTTAAAGAACATAAGGCGGAAGGCGGTGTATCGATTTTGGTGTTGCGCGGACGCATACGCATCCAGGTTGACGCCAACGACGTTGAACTCGGCCAGAGTCAAATGATGGTTCTGAACCCTGGCGCTCGTCATTCCGTCGAAGCTTTGGAGGAGGCAGCGTTCTTGATCTCAATATCGGGATAGCGATGCTTACTCGGTAAGACCAGGTTCACTGTCGAGGATGCCTGAGTCCGTCAGTCCATCGAGGAGGAGATAGAAGTAAAGCAGTCCGGAATAGGGCCGCCATCCTGAGATGGTTTGGTTCACGGCTTCGTAATTCAGGGCATCCTTTATATTCAACCATCGTCTCAAGTTGTTTCTGGCCCCAACATCGTCGCCAGGGAAGAGGTCGGTTCTGCCAAGCCCCCGAAGCAAAACGTACTCCGCCGTCCATCGTCCGACGCCTCGTAGTTTCAATAGACAGTTCACTGCCTGTTCGTTGCTCAACCTAGTCAGACCTTCTGGATCAAACGTGCCATGGAGCGTCGTCGACGAAAGATTCTTCACTGCCAGTCCCTTGCTCGTGCTGAAGCCGAGTTGCCGAAGAATCCGCAGCGGAAGTTGATTAAGATTCTGTACAGTTGGAAATGCAAAGCGGGTATCAGTCGCAGTTGCGAATCGAAGACCTGCTGTGGCGCTGAGACGATTGAGCAGTGTCAGTCCTACGTGCAGACTGAGTTGCTGACACGCGATGCCGTTAACGATCCCTTCAAACACTGACGGAAATCGGGGTGGTTTCAGCCCCATGAAGCGCTGTGAGAGGGCATTGAGTCGCGGAACAGTCTTGGCAAAGCGATAGAAGGACTTCATGTTCACGCGCAGGCCAAGCAATTTCTCCAATGCACCGGTGATCTGCTGCTCTGCATTAAGAGGGAGGCGTTCGGCCACCGCGTTGATTTGCAACCGTGGAGACCGAAGCCCACGGGACTGAATGATGCGAATAAACACCGGCCGGCCATCGATAGCAAGGACGCGTGAATAAGCTTCGCCATCCCACGCGTCGATTGCGTTGATGGGCCTACGACGCAGAGCCCATGCGGTCAGATCCAAACGGAACGGCGGCAAGGGATCGAGTGCGAAAGTAAGGTCTTGCATAAATCACGGAGCATCCTTCGGTACTTCAGGACTGCCTCACATCTGTCGAACACTGAACTCCTTGAATTCCAAAAGGTCGCTGATGTGCTGGATACTGACGTCTGAGGAAGGATAGGTTCTCAATGCGACTGGGTCATGCGCGTAATGTCCCTGACGTGGGAAAATGGTCGTAACTCTCTTTCCCCACACCTGCTTCACGGCCGCCAACAAGCGCGGCTTATCATCGACAAACACGTAGTGTTCAGCCGGATATTCGGTTTCGACGTCATCCAGCATCTCTTCCTTATGAATGTAGATCAGGACTCGGCCCTCGACCGCACGCCAAAGCCCGGAACGCAAGACTTTGCGCGGCTGAAATACGGCATCGCCATCGGATAGAATCACCACTGGACCGAAAGCGTGAAGGTGCGCGATGACTTCCAGCGCACCTGGATAGAGACGCTCGGCGAATGGGTAGTCGACGAGAAAGGACGACATGCCGAGCAGGCGTGGATCGTGCAACCGTTCGAGGCGATAACGCTGCAGCGCCCCGAGAAAGTCCGCATACCCAACTTCCCGCCGCCGTTCTTCCAGAATGGTCCAGTATCGCCTGCATGCATCCAGACCAAAGACCTGTTCGAGATGATCCCTGAGATCCTGCTCAATACGGTCGTTGTCTAACAGGGTATTGTCCACGTCCAGCAGAAAGACCATCGGACTGGGATCCGAGCGCTTCATGCCGCGCCCTGCATTTCATTGCTGGTTGCAATCGGGTCACACCACCTACCAGATCTGGCGGTAAGCTGGTCTGCTTCCACGGGCCCCCAGGTATTCGGATCGTAAACATACAGGGGTGACACGTTGCTTAGCACCGGCTCGACAATTGCCCATTGAGCTTCGATTGCGTCCTGCCGTGCAAAGAGCGATTGATCTCCCTCCAGCGCGTCGCCCAGCAGGCGCTCGTAAGGCGACATCTCCTGGCGCGGTCGTTGTGTCGCGATCAACTCGACATCTTCGCCTGCCATGCGTTCGCCGGCCATTTTGACCCGCACGCCAAGCGCAATCACAACATCGGGACTAAGGCGCAGCCGGAGATGGTTGGACAAACCCGGTATATCTTCTCCGAACGTTTCGCGAGGCGGCCGCCGAAATTCGGCTACAACCTCTGTTACCGTGGCTGGCAGGCATTTTCCGGTACGAATATAGAAAGGCACATCCGCCCAGCGCCAGTTATCGATGACAAATCTCGCAGCGGTGTAGGTTTCAACCTGAGAATTCGCAGCGACACCGTTTTCCTCCCGATAGCCTCGATACTGTCCGCGAACGATATCCACTGAAGAGAGGGGCCGAATCGCCTTGAAGACACGCGCCTTCTCATCGCGTATCGCGTCGGTCCCGCCTGCCGGAGGATCCATCGTCAGAAACGCCAGCACCTGAAGAAGATGATTCTGGATCACGTCACGAATAGCGCCAGCCTCTTCATAGAATTTTCCACGGCCAAGTACACCGAAGGTTTCGGCCATCGTGATTTGTACGCTGCGGATGTAAGTTCGGTTCCAAATGGGTTCGAGCAGGGAATTAGCGAACCGAGTATAGAGAATATTCTGCACCGGCTCTTTGCCCAGAAAGTGGTCGATTCGAAAAATGTCCTCCTCGCCGAAAAGTTCATTCAGGATGCGGTTGAGCGAGCGTGCGGATTCCAGATTCCGTCCGAAGGGCTTTTCCACAACCACGCGCGCGTTCGTGGCGCATCCCGACTTAGCCAAACCTTCCGCGACCGTGCCGAATGCGCTTGGGGGGATGGCCAGGTAATGAAGGGGGTGGCTGGTCCCATCCAGAGCCCGACGTAATCGCGTAAACATGCCCGGGTCGTTGTAGTCCCCATTGACATAGCGAAGCAATGCCGACAACTGCGCGAACGCAGCTTCGTCGACGCCACCGTGTTTCTCCAGACTCTCGCGTGCACGCGCCTTCAGTTTTTCGAGGCTCCACCCTGACCTGGCAACCCCGATGATCGGTATCTTCAAGTTGTGGCGTGAGACCAAAGCCTGGAGAGCGGGGAAAATCTGCTTGTAAGCGAGATCACCTGTCGCTCCGAAGAAGACCAACGCATCGGAATGCGGAATGTTTGCCATCGGCTTATGCCTTCTTTTCCAAGTGTCCGCCAAATTCGTACCGCATAGCGGAAAGCAGCTTATCTGCAAAATCACTTTGGCCACGGGAACTGAATCGCGTAAACAAGGCTCCGCTGATAACGGGCGCCGGCACACCTTCATCAATTGCGGCCTGGAGTGTCCAGCGTCCTTCGCCAGAATCGGATACCTGGCCACCAAAAGAT
>DASTBJ010000013.1:0-43308 GCA_035712125.1 Terriglobia bacterium | reverse complement strand
CGTGATGGTCCAACCTTCGTCTCCCCGGTTGATCCGCGCCGGTTTTATCCTGTCCTTACCGAACTCCGTTCTGTCCGCGTCCGGGTATCTGATGTACGTCGTATAGACATCCGACTGGGAGATCTCCCCTCGATTGAACAGAAAGAACCGGCCACTGGTCTGGATCTCCCGCACACTGAGGAACTTTTGCCCGCCAAGGGCTTGAATCATCGCATCGAGAATCTGGCGGGCGCCGGGCGTAATCGTCTGCGCATGACCATTCGCGGTGAAACTCAAAAAGACGACAGCGAGAAGTATCTGCCGGATTGGAGAGAGTCGTGGCATGGCTAAGATCCTTTTCATTATACCGAAGCTTCCCAATTTCGCGCATTGGACCTGCAGTCAGTGACCAGCCGCCCCCCTTCATTGTCATGGACTGCTTAAGGGTAAAGCTGAAGCAGACGCAACTCGCCGTGTTTCGCCCCGTGCGATTGCTCGGGGCGGGACTGCGGCGAGTATCCGGTGGGGGCGATGCGGTCGAGCAGATTCAGCGACATGGCGCGCCTACGATAGCACGCGATAACGGCGGGGGAGGCTGCTCCGCAGCTTTTTGCTGTCGCGGTCACCCCTCCGCGGCCGTCCTGGCCGCGGAGGGGTGACCTGGGAGCCGCGGAGGTCAGGCGTCTCTGCGGATAACTATCTGCTCGATACCGTCGTACTGAATGACGTAGCGAGCCGTGTCGTAGTCAAGATCCACCAGGCCCGCATCGGGATCCTGGGTTGCCGCGCTATGGATGATGCTGGGACGCGGCGGGACGTAGAAGATGTTCAGATTGTCGGTGGACTTTTTCTTACCCTGCGGGATGCCGCCATTGACAAACAGATCACGGCTGGGCCCGGTCTCGTCCACCGTCACGTTGAACGTATCCTCGCCATCGAGGCCCAGGACGTTCAGCGTGGCAAAGTTGGTGTAGTTGCGCAGCGTCAGCAGAAGCGCTGCCGCCGAGGTCTCCAGTTTCAGGATCGGATCGGCATCCGAGCCGTCCGCAGCGAGATTGATCTGGAAGACATCGACGGCGTTGGTGCCGGCGAAGGTGAGCGTGTCGGTTTCGGTCGGCGTGGGGGCGTTGCCGTGGACATCGACGCGTTCGACGCCGCTGAAATCGACCAGCGTCACGCCCGGTGCGCTCAACTGGCCGCCGCCGGCAACGCCGGAAGAGGCGACGCGGATGTCTTCGGTGATGCCACTGACCCCGGTGTAGGTCAGCAGATCATCCCCGCCGAGGGCATCCAGACGGATATCCTCGACACCGCTGGACTGGACGGTCCTTGTCCCCAGACTCACGGTCTGACCGCTGACGTTGATGTCGTCGTCACCGGCTGTTGCAACCAGATTAACGACATCGCCGGCCGCCGAGGACTGGCTGCCGCCATTGAAGTTCATCCACGTATAGACGCTTGCCGAGATCGCCGGTACCAGCGTGAACGCGTCATTGCCGGCGAAGCCTTCCAGCGTCAGCGTTTCGATGCTGGCCACGCTGACGGGTACCCTGGCGTTAAGGTTCACCTGCCCGGCGGCACCGACGGTAAAGCTGTCGTTGGCGGCCGTGCCGTGGACCACCAGGGTGTCCTCACCCCCGCTGCCGTCAGCTGTCAGGCTCGCGGTAGCTCCGAGGTTCTGGTAACTCAGACCCAGCAGGCCGTTGACCTGGATCGTGCCGGCGTCATTGTTGGCTCCGGGAGTGTGCACGATGACATCGCTGCCACCGGTGCCGGCGATGGAGAGGTTGTCATTGTCTCCCTGTCCGTCGTAGCTGAGGTTCTCGGTGCTGTTGATCGTCACCAGCGACGACAGCGACACAAGATTCAGCGTTCCGCCGTCGAAAGCCCCCGGCGTATACACGACAACTTCGGCGCCCGCGCCCGGTGTCTGCACGATGAGCCGGTCGGTGTCGCCTGCCGGCGGTCCCCCGTTGACGGTCACATCGACATCCCAGATGGCCCCATTCGGCGCCGGAGTCTGCAGGGTGACCTGATCGCTGCCGCTCAGCGCGTTGAGGGTCAGACTCGCGACGTTGATGAACAGCAAGTCCGGACCGGTATTGACCGACACGGTGAAGTCCTGAACGCCGTTGGCGGCCGCATGCGTGCTGACATCGCGGGCGATCACGGTGATGGCGTCCGGTCCATTCGTGCCGTTGATCACGGCCGGGCCGCTGCCGCTGATGCTGACCGATTCGATATGGTCGAAGCTGACGGGCTGGTTGACCCCGACGACGACACTGCCTTCATCGGTTTCCGGACCGGCGTTGTAGGTGACCATGCCGCCTCCGGCGACGACGTTGAGCAGATCGCCGGGTATGACCCCGACCGGATCACCGCCATCAATGAAGATGCCGACACTGGCCGAAGGCGTGACATTGAGCGTATCGCTGCCGCCCTGGCCGTTGACCCGCACGGTTTCCGTACCGCTGACATTGACGGTCCTGCGGCCGGTGATGGCCACGGCCACGCCGCTGACGGCGATCGTGTCCACATCCGCCGATGCGTTGACGATCAGCGCATCATCGCCCGCCCCCAGATTCGCGGTGAACGCGCCGCTGTTGACAAAGCTGATCTGCGGCACTGCGCCGCTGGACTGCACGGTTCCGCTATTGGCTCCGGTGGAAAGACCCGGCGTGACCGTCGCCGTGTCATCCGCACCGGTCGTGGTGATGGTCAGATCTCCCACCGCGGTCAGGTGCAGCGATTCGATCGTCGTGAAGTTGATCGCTATCGCACCGCCGGCTCCGGCAGCGCCGGTGATCACCCCGGTTGTCGTGTTGACGGTTGCCGCCACACCTACGCCGTTGACAATCACCGCATCGCCATCCGCGGGATTGGCTCCGTTGATGGTGATCTCGGTCAGGCCCGTGGGTGTGATGGCGCTGTTGACGCCAATGGTGTCGCGACCCGATCCGGCCTCGATAATCAACTCGATCTTGTTGGCGAACTCGATCGACTCGTGCTCGTCGACGGTGACCAAACCGGTCGTCACCAGACCCGAGACGTTGATCGCATTGTCGGCGGGTGTGGCGTTGACCACCAGCACCGCGACAGGCACCAGATCCAGGACCGGCTCGAGATCTTCAAAGAAAACCGTCTGTGTACCCGCCCCAGGGGCGCCGACGATCAGGCTGACACCGGAGCCGATCGCCGGGCCTACACTGTAGGTATCGCTGGCGTGAACCGGACCGCCGGTCTGCAGCAACTGCAGTTCGTCGAAGCCCCCGGAACCGCCATCATAGCGGATGCCGCTGCCGACGTTGATCAATCCGTTCGTGCTGTCGACCTCCAGTCTGTCATTCCCGCCCAGACCGTAGACGTTGATCTGCTGGATTGCCGACATCTGCACGGTTGCCGTCGGTGTATTGCTGTTGATAAAGATATCCAGCAACGACGGGTTAGCCGCCTGGCGAATCAGCCGAATGACGTCATCTTCGGCGAATCCATTCTCGTCACCGAAGATCTCCACGACGCCCGGTACCGCCAGTGTGTCGCTCGCGTTGTCGATTTCCCAGGCTCCACGTCCAAACAATCCCGCTATGAGCACATCGTCGGTGGCGTTGTAGTCGAGCTCGTAGGTCGTGGCGTTGGGGATGAACGCACCGTATTCGGTCCAGACGTCGGGATTGTTCGTAATCATTCGGAACACGCCACCGAGGCCGCCGACCAGAACGACATCGACGCCGCCGAGGTCGACATACTCAACTGTTTGAATGATGTTGTTGGACAGGTTACCGGTGCGTAATGTCCAGGTAGCGCCCCTATTTGTGGTTTCCCACACGCCGTTCGAGCTTGTGACAAACGCGTGCTGCCAGTCATTCGGATCCAGGGCAATATCCGAGACGGTGGCGCCAGGGAATGGAGTTGCGGTTGCATTCAACGGTCCACCGGCGGTTGTGCGTACGAACACGTTGCCGTTGTCATCGCCCGCGTAGAGCACATCCGGGTTGTCTACGCCGCCGCTTCGCCCACCGTAAGCGAGAGCTGTGACGTTTCCGAATCCAGCGCCTACGGGAACCGCAGTCCAGGTTGGCGCTGCGGCAACGCCCGCGTCATTACTTTCGTAGACCGGGCTGGCTCCTCCACCACCGACAACTATCCTGGTGGATTGACCCGCCCCCAACTGAGCAGCCGTGGGAGCGATCGCATTGATCTCAATCGGATTGACAAACCGAGGATTGAAATTCGCCAGGCCGGCCGCCGGCAGAACTTCAACGGCCGCACCAACAGTGCCGTTCGTGGCGTCGTAAACCTGACGTCGGAAGTTGCCCTGCGGATCCGCCGCGCGGATTCCGAGATTCTGGGAACTGAAGTAGCGAATAGATTGATTCGCTCCGGCGAGGGTGAAGGCATCCACCAGAACGTCACCGCCATCGCCGCCGAAGATGCCATCCCAGATCCGGCTGCCCGTTTCATGCTGGATGGATGTGCCGTTGTCCTGGGCTCCGGCAATCAGGATGTCTGAAACGCTGTCCCAGGCAATGCTGTGTATCTCAATCGCGCCGAGCGCGTTTCCGTCATCGACTTCACCGTTGAGCGACTGCCAGGAGTTATTCAACGCGTCGGTGGGATTCTCGAGGAAGTAGAGTCCGCCATCGTCGACCTCGACGAGAATGTCGTCACCAATAAACGCGTACTCCCGAGGGTCGGCGTGGGGCTGTGTGGGGCCCTGCGCTCCTGCACCGACAATCAGAACCCATGCCGCGAGGCCTGGGTCGTAGCGATAAACGTTGTCGCCGTCGCTTAAGCCGCCGATATAAGCGACCTGATCGTCTGCCGGGTCGGCGATCATCGCAAAACCGCTGCCGGAGACCGAAAAGGCATTGAACACTGCAGGTACACCCAGCGCTGTCCAGTTGGCGCCGGCGTCGGTCGAACGGAAGACACCGGTAAGCGTTGCATTGACAGTGCCTCCGGCCACAGCGTTTGCCAGACCGGCATACAGTACGGTATTTCCTCCGTCGTCATGCGCCGTGATCTGAATGTTCGCTGATGTGAGGACGTTCGTCAGGTTATTCGGATTGGTGCCATTGACCTGCGTCCATGTGATCACGCCTGTACCCGCGGCGAAGTCCCCCTGATAGACGCCCCGGCCGGGCAGCGCAGCGTAATAGCGCTGGGCGTTGTTGGGATCGACAATGAGCTGCGACACGACACCCGTGGGCAGGTTGTTTGCACCGCTGAGCAAATTGAACGTCTCCCCGTTGTTATCACTGCGATAAAGACCTGCGCCGCCGTCAATCGTCGCGACGAGAATCATCTCCTCGACTCCAGGCCCGGGGTCCAGATCCACTCCCGTGGGAACAATGGTTTTGATTCGCCCTTCATTAAGAGGATTGACCGCAAAGTTGCTCCACGTCGTTCCGCCGTCAGTGGTGCGCAGGACGCCTATCGCCGTGGGTGGCGGACTGCCCCAGGTCAAGTTGCTGAAAGAACCCGTGCCTGCGTACAACGTGTTGCCAGCAGGATCGAGGGAACTGAATTCGATCGACCCGATAGCCAGCGATTCCAATTGATCCGTCAGCGGCGACCACGTGACATCGTCAGGATTCGCCGGGTCGGCATTATTGGAGCGCCAGATACCGCCATTCACCGTTCCGATATAGATCTGTTGCGCATTGTTGGGATTGATGGCGATGCTTTGCACGGCACCGCCTGCGGCGTCGCCAGGCGCGGCTGAAACCGAAGGCGCGTCGAGGATCGGCTGAGGTCCGTCGGGAATCCAGCCTGGGATACCCATAAGGTCGACAGAAAGCAGGAGGCGCGTTTCGAGCGGTTCGATACGAAAACGCTGCCTTCCGGAACGGGATTTCTTTTCCAGATCGCGTGAGAAGACGTTGCGGCAAAAGGCGAGTGCACGACCGACGGGACCTTTCATGTGTCCTCCTTGAGATAAAGGCCGAAGCCTTCCCTGGTTCCCACACGGAAACCGATCAGAAAGCAAACGGACCGGTTGTGTTCATAGGCTGATTCGAATTAAGTGACACGACGCATCAATCTTGCGACGACACAACAGACGGTTTTGGGAAACCACAGGCGGTAGAGTAGGCTGGGGCTCCAGACAGATTCCTCATCACGCCCTTGCACAGTTGCGAACGCTAACGGCAAATGCTCGCGTGAGCCAGGCCGGAAACTCCCTGCTCCAGTGTTGCACGGCGCAGACGGTCCGCTGACTCTGAATACGATTAATCCTGAATCGATTTGGCCAGAGTCTACACGCTTTGCTTAACGTGTCAAGCAGACGATGTGTGAGTTGTGTGAGTTTTTTGTTACACGTAATCGGACGGAATTCAACTGAGCAATTACCGCTACGACCTGCTTCTTCGGGCCGCCTGCTCTACAAATTCGCTGAACAATGCCCTGGCAAACGTATCGTCCTGAAAGCTACGTTCGGGATGCCACTGAACTCCGACGACAAACCTTCCACTAACGTCCTCAACGGCTTCGATGACGCCGTCCGGAGCGGTCGCCACAACGCGAAGGTTGGCTCCGACGAGGCCGACAGACTGATGGTGGTAGCTGTTCACCTCAACGACCTCTGAGCCGGCCAGTCGGGCCAGAACACTGCCCTCACCTATGCGGACCGAATGTCGAGCCGGCTGCTGAGGTTCGCCGTGGTCGTCGTGGAAAACAGCGCCGTCTACCAGAGACGGAATGTCCTGGATGAGGCTGCCTCCACGGAAAACATTAAGACTCTGGGCGCCGAAGCAGATGCCCAGCACCGGCAGCCCCGCGCGATCCGAGTGCTCCAGGAGCGCAAAGTCCAGCGCATCGCGGTCCGGAATCATTTTGCCCAGGCGTTCGTGAGGCGTTTCGCCGTAGCGTGCCGGATCGATGTCGCTGGAACTGCCCGGAAGCAGGACTCCATCCAGCCGCGCCAGATAATCGCGCACAACTTCCGGAGGCGAAAAAGTAGGAATCATCACAGGCAGTCCGCCCGCGAATAACACAGGCTCCAGGTAGAGACGGATTTTCCCCGTCGTGTGCTCATCTTGAAATCGAGTGGGTATTCCGATCCAGGGTCTTGTCATTTTCAAAAACAGTCGTGATGTCCTCGTGAATAACCGTAACCAGTTCCCGAAGGGGATATCCCGTCGAGGAAACAGGATGGCCGAACGTTACTTCCACCGGGCCACCTTTTACATGATATGTCCGGGGCTTCAGTACGGCACGTGTGCCTCGAATCGTCAACGCAACAACGTCCGCCTGCGACTGCCGGGCGAGAACAAACCCGCCGCTTTTGAACGACTTAATCCGGCCGTCCAGGCTGGTTGCCCCCTCAGGGAAGAACACAAGCGAGGTCCCGGAACTAAGCTTCCGCGTCGCACCCCGGAACGATTTGACGGACGCATGAGGATTCTGTCGGTCCACCGCGATGTGTCCGGAGCGTCGAAGATGCCATCCAAGAAATGGAATCCTGAAGAGTTCTTTCTTTGCTGCGAATCGAAAAGGAATAGGCAGCGCGGCAAGCACGACCGGAATGTCGATATGACTCTGATGGTTTGCGAAAAAGACGCATGGAGTGTTTTCCCGAAATTCCACGTGGCCGGAAACCGTCAAACGAACCCGGCAGATTGCCAGAACCATTCGTGCCCACCACCTCGCGCACGCATGCTGAGCTGTTCCCGAAGAGTCGAATAGCGAACTGAGCAGGGAGAGCGTCCCCATAACCGCCGTCGTGATAAACACCAGCGGGGCAGTAATCAAGATCGAACGGGCGTAGCTCAGGCGCTCAAGCAAGACCGCCATGGCCTTCAGACTCTAGCACGGACCGAACTTCGCCAATGAGGTAGAGGGAACCGCAGACGACAACAGTGCCGGAACCGGCGTGCACTCGCGCCAGCGCGACTGCCTCCTTCGGAGTGGCAGCGACATGTGACCCGGGCCACAGCCCTTGCAGCTCGACAGGACTCTTCGCGCGGCCACCTTCCACCTTTGTGAAGATCATGGTCCGCGCGTGAGGTTTCAGCAGGGCCAGCATGCCCTCGTAATCCTTGTCGGCCATACATCCAAAAATCACGGTCACACCTTCCGGATAAAACTCGGCGAGCGTGTTGCAGAGGGCACGCATCGCCATGTCATTGTGCGCGCCGTCGAGCAGGAAAGGCGGATTTCCGGGAACGCGTTCCAGCCTTCCGGGCCAAACCGCTGTATTGACACCATGCTCAATGTCCTCTCGTGAAAGCCGGAGACACTCGGCAGTTCGTATGGCGACGATAACGTTGTCGAGCTGATGCCGGCCGGCGAGCGCAGGCCGAAGGTTCCGATACTGCCGAATCGGCGTGGTCACATCCAGCTGGAAGAAGCCACCGCCGAGAGGGCGTGCTTCCCGCACCAGGTGTTGTGTCATATGGATCCGGTTGCCTGCGTGCTCCCGGATAACGTCGAAATCCGCCTGTGGTCCGATCACCACAGGCTCGGACGACTTTATGATTCCCGCCTTCTCGGCGGCAATCTGCTCAAGCGTATCCCCCAAAAACTGCTGGTGATCGAGTCCGATGCCCGTGATCACCGAAACGTCCTGCTTCACCACATTTGTAGCGTCAAGGCGCCCGCCCATTCCGACTTCCAGAATCGCCAGTTCGACGCGTCCGCGGAAATACGAGAATGCCATCGCGGTCGTCATCTCGAAGTAAGTCGGAGGATAGAGAAAATTCGTGACGTCTTTCGCCGCAGCCGATACCTCGGCGTAGACGTTTGCGAGATCGGCATCCGAGATCTCCTGCCTGCCGATTCTGAACCGTTCATTCAGCCGCCGGAGATGAGGCGATATGTACAGACCGGCATCGGGCATCATCGCCGACAACATCGCCGCGACAGATCCCTTTCCGTTTGTTCCTGCAATCAGGACAGAACGAAATGTGTGATGTGGATTGCCGAGACGCTCCAGCAGGATTTGGATGTTTCGCAAATCGTACTTGATGGAGCGGTATTCGTTCGTTAGCGAGAACAGGTGCGCTATTTCAGCAGGGGTCATCCCCGCCTCAGGAGGCAACGCCTTCGGGGCTGTCGGTCTCCACTGCGACTTTGTAATCGCAATTCTCATCGTTGCAGTAACGGATGGTTCCTTCGCGCTTGGTAGTTTTTTCGATCAGATAGGGAGCGCCGCACACAGGGCACGGTTCCGGAACAGGTTTGTTCCAGAGCACGAAATCACATTCGGGATACTTTGAGCAGCCGTAGAAAACTTTGCCGCGCTTCGATCGGCGTTCGATCAGCTCGCCGCCGCAACCGGACTTCGGGCAGGGCACTCCAATCGTCTTCGGCTTGATGTACTTGCACTTCGGGTAATTGCTGCACGATGTGAACAGCCCGAATCTGCCATCCTTCACGACCAGTTTCGCCTCTTTGCACTGGGGGCAGACCTCATCGAGAATGACATCGGGTTTCTTTGGTGCGCCGCCACCCGACGCAATTTTGCGAGTCGTCTTGCATTCGGGATATCCCGTGCAGGCCAGGAACTGACCGAAGCGTCCGCGCTTCAGCGTCATAGGCCGCCCGCAGTTTTCGCACGGATCGGGTTCAGCGTCCGCTCCCGCGTTTTCCTTTGCGTCGCCGCCTTCTTCCTTTGCGATTTCCTTGGTGTTCTTGCATTCCGGGTACGCAGAACATGCAAGGAAACTGCCGAACTGTCCCCACTTTTGCACCATGGGACTTCCGCACTTTTCGCAGACCTGGTCGGTGGGAATCTCCTGCTTTTTGAGATTCTCCATGTTCTTGGACGCTTTCTTCAGGTCCTTCTGAAACTTCTTATAGAACTCGTCCAGCGCTTCAACCCACGTCAGTTTGCCTTCTTCGACCTCGTCGAGTTCCTCCTCCATGCGTGCTGTGTATTGGACATCAAAGATGTCTTCGAAATGGCGCACCAGAAGGTCTGTGACAACCGTTCCCAGTTCTGTGGGACGGAACTTCCCCTGATCCTTCTGGACGTATTCCCGATCCTGAATCGTCGTCAGAATGGTGACGTAAGTCGAAGGGCGACCAATCCCCTTCTCTTCGAGAGCCTTCACCAGCGACGCTTCCGTGAAGCGCGGTGGCGGCTCAGTGAAATGCTGCCGCGGGGTGATGCCGAGTGAATGCAGCGTTTCGCCCTGCGCGAGTTGAGGCAGCGTGATGTCCTCCTCATCCTCCGGAGTGGCGACGTCTTCGTCCCTGGTCTCTTCGTAAACCTTGAGGAACCCGTCGAACTTCAACACGCGTCCGGAAGCGCGGAACAGGTAATCCTTCGCAGCGATTTCCACGCTCGTCTGGTCGTAAACCGCGGGGTTCATCTGCGACGCCACAAAACGTGTCCAGATCAGCCGGTACAGCTTGTATTCGTCTTCGGAAAGGAACGGTTTCAGGTCGTCGGGAGTACGGCCAACAAACGTGGGACGTATGGCTTCATGAGCATCCTGCGCGTCTTTCTTACTCTTGTACAAGACCGGCTTTTCAGGAAGGTAAGGCCCCGTGTACACGTCGGAGACGTAGGAACGGACCATCTCCATCGCTTCATCCGAGATGCGCGCGGAATCCGTACGCATGTAGGTGATCAAACCGATGCGTCCTTCGTCGCCGAGTTCAATACCTTCGTAAAGACGCTGGGCGAGCATCATCGTTTTCTTCACCGTGAAGCGCAGCTTGCGAGAGGCCTCCTGTTGCAACTTGCTTGTGGTGAAAGGAGGAACCGGGTATCGCTTCTTTTCCTTCGTGACGACGGATTCGACAGTGTACGCCGCGCCTTCGAGGTTCTTTACAATGTGGTCCGCCTGTTCCTGGTTGGTGACCTCCGCGGTCTTCCCCTTGATTTTGGCAAGCCTGGCGTCAAAGGGTGGCGGCTGGTGTCCTTCAAGGCGAGCCGAGATGGACCAGTACTCTTCCGACTTAAACGCCTGAATTTCACGTTCGCGCTCGACGATCAGGCGCAACGCGACGGTCTGCACCCGGCCCGCGGAGATGCCTCGTCGCACCTTGTCCCACAATAGCGGGCTGATTTGATAACCGACCAACCGATCCAGAATGCGTCGTGCCTGCTGGGCATCGACAACCTTCTGATTGATCCGTCCGGGGTTTTCAACGGCGTACTTGATCGCCTTGGGCGTGATCTCGTTGAACAGGACGCGGTAGATTTCGGCCTTCTCGCCGTTAAGGATCTCTTTAAGATGCTGGCAAATGGCCTCGCCTTCGCGGTCCGGGTCGGCGGCCAGTAGAATTCTGTCCGCCGACTTGGCTGCGGTCTTCAATTCCTTGATGACCTTTTCCTTGCCCTTGATCTGTTCATACACCGGCTGAAAGTCGTTGTCAGGATCCACGCCCAGCTTGCTCTTTGGCAAATCCTTGACGTGACCCAGCGACGCTTTGACGACGTAATCCTTGCCCAAATACTTATTGATCGTCGTCGCCTTTGCCGGCGATTCCACTATAACGAGCGACTTCTTTGCAGCCATTTTTTTCGTAGCCATTCCCGCTAACTAATAAGGCGGACGCAAATAAAAAGCAACCTCGAGATTTTTCAGAGTCGTCGAACATATTTGTTTCCAGGGAGTTGGCGGATCAAATTCGATGTCTCCATGCTCAGTAAAGCACTGTAGACATCGGTTGCGGTAAGCGATACCCGCACCAGAAGCGCGTCGATCGCCACCGCCTCATGCGCCGAAAGCGCGTCCCAAACCCTCTTCTCTGCGCCTTCGAGTTGAGGCTGCGGCGTCGCCTCCATCTGTGCAATCAGCGGCACCAGTACGCGCTCTCTCACCGGATGGGGCAGTTCTTCGATGATGTCCTGCCAGCTGCTCACCAGCTTTGCGCCCTGACGAATGAGGACATGGGGGCCAAAGCTGTTCGGCGAGGTGATGTTGCCCGGAACGGCAAATACTTCACGGCTTCCTTCAAGGGCCAGCCTGGCGGTAATCAACGAACCGGAGTATTCCGCCGCCTCCACGACGACCACGCCCAGCGACATTCCCGCAATAATGCGATTGCGGATGGGAAAGTTCTCGGGTGACGGGGGAGTCCCGAGCGGGAATTCCGAGACAATCGCGCCTTTTTCTTCCGCTTTTTCCGCGAGTTTTCGGTTCTCCCGCGGGTAAACAAAGTCCAACCCGGAGCCGAAGACCGCATAAGTGACACCCGCTCGGAGCGCGCCCCGGTGCGCTCCGGCATCGATGCCGCGCGCCAGGCCGGAAGTGACCGCGACGCCTCTGGCCGCGAGGTCTTCGGCCAGCCGTTCCGCGCAGTTTATGCCATACCCCGTCGGCCTCCGGGTCCCGACAATCGCGACTTGCGGAAGGGCCGAATCCCACGATTTACCCCTTATATAAAGGATGGCGGGCGGGTCGTATATCTCCCTCAAAAGACTGGGGTAACCGGGATCGAGGATGTCCAGAATGCGAATCCCGAGGGTTTCCGCCCTTTTCCATTCTTCCAGAGCGCGGTCGGCTGACCGAGGGGATAGGAGATCGTCGGCGACCTCGGGTGGCACTCCATTCGCTTCCAGTTCCTCTCGACGGCAGTCCAAAATGGCGTTGGGCATTCGAAATCGGCACAGCAGAGAATGGATGGTCCGGTTTCCCATGCCCCTGACCAGGGCGAGCCGTAACATCGCTTGCGTTCTTCCCGCGTCATCCACGGGCGTTGCTACTGCATTTCCCTGTCCTCGAATTCCCCGGAGCACTATTTTTGCGTAGAATATGCCGATGCTAATCCGAACAACGCTTCTGGCCCTTTGCGCCGCGGTTCTTTTGACGAGCGTGGCTATTGCCCAGCACGAAGAAGATGCGTTTGTGGGACAAAAGGCGCCGGAGTTCAAAAAAGTCCCGGTCTGGCTGAACTCGGCCCCGCTTTCCGTCGAATCGCTGCGCGGCAAGGTGGTGCTGCTCCAGTTCTGGGCTTTTGATTGTCCCTTCTGCGCCGAAGCGACGCCGCGCGTGATTGAATGGCATCAGAAGTATGCAAAGGACGGATTGGTCGTGGTTGCGGTGCACACCCCGCGACTGGATTATGAGAAAGACGAAGCGAAGATCCGGGAAGCCCTGAAGAAAAAAGGAATCCAATACGCGGTCGCGGTCGACAACAAATATGACATCTGGAGCGATTACCTCTGCAATGTGTGGCCTTCCCATTTCGTTATCGACCAGCAGGGCGTGATCCAGTTGAGCCACTCGGGCGTCGGACGATACGAAGACACGGAAAAGACGATTCAGAAACTCTTAAGCAAGAAATGAGAAAGAATCAATTCCTGGTCCTGCTGTTGTTCTTGTTGTTGCTTCCGGCGATGACTGCCGGCGCGCAGTCCATCTCGATTCGCGGCGCCGATCGTGGCCGCAAAAACCAGGAAAAGACCAAGAACATCCACGGGAGTGTGCAGGATCAAAACGGCAAACCCATCGCAGGAGCCCGCGTCCTGGTTCTGAATACAAATGAGAATATTTCAAGGAATCTGATCACGGACGAGGCCGGCAAGTACTCCATCTCCGGACTTGCACCGGACGTGAATTACGACATTCGAGCCGATTACCGTGGTGTCGTTTCCGAGCGAAAGTCGATTTCGGGGATGCTTGATCGCGAAGACAATCTGGTGAACTTTCAGTTGAATATGACGACGGCCGTCGCTCCGACTGCGACGGCTTCAGCCGCAAATTCCGATCCGGGACCCGAGTTGCAGACGTTCGACCTGGTCAAGCTGAAGGCATCGTATGAAATGCCTCAGGGCGTTCCAGCACCGATACCGGCAGTGTTGTTTCTGCACGGCTATGGGGAGAACCGCAAAGTGTGGGACGAGTTCCGAAAGCAGTTCCTGCAACGTGGCTGGGCCGTGATGACCCTGGACCTGCGCGGTCACGGAGATAGTCTCACCAAAAATCAGCGAGCCATCCAGGCCGTTCCTGAATGGAAGAACAACCCGCGAGAGTTTCCGCTGGATGTCGGTCCGGCGCTCGACTGGTTGAAAAAACAGCCTCGGCTGAATTCCAGCAAGATCGTCATTGTCGGGTACGCGACGGGCGCCAACCTGGCTTTGATTGCGAGCGGTAAATTCAGAGAAGTACGATCGGTCGTCGCGGTAAATCCCAACCCGAAAGAAAGCCTCGAAATGGCGGGAAGTTCACAGGACTTCGTTCCGCGGGCCGCAATGGTGGTAACAGAAGACGCAGCTCAAAGTGACGCGATCAAACCTTACGTGAAGGGAACGTTCCGCTCGCTCGTCCAACCGGTCAATGGCGGCACCGCCCAGGTATTCCAGGACAAGCCGCTAGCTGACGCTATTTTTCAGTGGCTTAAGGAAACCTACTGAAACCTGCCTAGGCCCACTTTTTCATGAGTTGGCCGCACGCTGCTGAAATGTCATTCCCACGATTCTTGCGGACGAAGGCGGAGATGTTATGTTCGACGAGGATATTTTGAAACCGCTCGACGGCGACATCCGACGGGCGCTCGTAATCCAGTTCCTCGGCCTCGTTCAGCGGAATGAGATTGACCTTGGCGGGAATTCCCTTGAGCAGCTTCACGAGAGCCTTCGCGTCATCGGGTGAGTCGGTCACGCCCTTAAGCAACACGTATTCAAACGTGACCCGCTGGCGGTGCTTCAAAGGGAAACGTCGAACCGCAGCCAGCAAGTCCTCGATCGGATATCGTCGATTGATGGGCATCAAGACGTCACGCTTTTCGTTCGTCGCTCCGGTGAGCGAAATGGCAAGGTTCGGGATCACAGGCTCCTGCGCGAGACGCTCCAGTGCCGGCAGCATCCCGGCGGTCGATAATGTGATGCGGTTCATCGACATGTTCATGCCTTCGGGATCATGCAGGATGCGCAGAGCCTTCATGACATTGTCGTAATTGTGCAGAGGTTCGCCCATTCCCATCAGGACGATATTGAACGCGTCCCGTTGGTCCCACGACAGGTTATCGCGCTGCGCCGCGACAACCTGTCCCACGATCTCTCCCGCCGTCAGGTGACGCTTCAGCCCGAGCTTACCCGTCAGGCAAAACGTACAGGCCAGCGCGCACCCCACCTGCGAGGAAATGCAGATGGTGTTTCGATGCTCCTCGGGGATGAACACGGTTTCGGCGAGCTCGCCATCTTCGAGCTGCACGAGATAACGGCGTGTTCCATCGGTGGATTCGAACCGTCGATGAATGGGAGGAGGCTGGATCTGCCAGGACAGCGACAATTCACCGCGGGCCGTTTTGGGCACATCCGTCATTTCCTCGAAAGTCTGAATCCACCGATGGTAGACGGACTTGAAGATCTGGGATGCTCGATAGGGGGGAACCAGTTGAGCAGCCAGTTCTGAGCGCTCAACGTCGAAGAGAACCTTCATTGTGAAGCGCGGGCGATCGTCTCCTGCTTACTGACGTAGTCCTCGATCACGTTCATGTAGGTCGCGTTTGACCAGACCTTTTCGCCGATGTAGTGCTTCAGCACGATGCCGTTGCCATCGATGATGTAAGTTTCCGGGAACTTATAGACATTGTAACGGTTGGCGACCTGCTTGCCGGGATCGAGATACATAGGCATCGTGGTCAGCTTGTGATCCTGATAGAACTTCTTCACGTCGTCGAAGTTCGTGTCCACGCTGATGGGAACCATCTTGAATTTTCGATCCTTAAAGACGCGGTTTACCAACTCCATATCCGGCATTTCCTTAACGCACGGAAGACAGGTCGTGTACCAGAAGTTCAGGAACACGACGTTGCCACGAAGATCGGACAACTTCAGCTCTTTGCCGGTTTCGTCCTTGATCGCAAATTCGGGGGCTGGATCCCCGACATTGATTTCCGGGGAAACAGGCTTGCGCAGCACAAAGAACAGGGCTGCCGCCCCCACGACGATAAAGAACAGGACCGGTTTTAACCGTGACATCTCGTCGATTGTATCGCGGGATGCTGCCATCCGCTAAAACGAAAGAGATACCTGAATACCTTCACGTCTTTCCACACGACCGAGGAAAGCCGCAGGCGCATGCGGTCTGACGACGCCTGCTGGACATAGACGGGATCGTATTTTCGAGGCCGAGTCCCCTCAACTGTCCAGTAGGTTTCCGATAATGCCGAGCCATGGCGGTGTTGATATCGGTGCTCGGCAGCGGAAGCAGGGGAAACGCGACGTTTATCAAAACCGACTCCGCCCGGATCCTAATCGATGCCGGTCTCAGCCGCAAAGAACTTGGAAAGCGGCTTGAGAGCATCGGCGAAGATCCCGACGGTATCGACGCGGTACTCGTCACACATGAACATAACGATCACGGCGCCGGCTTACGCACAATGCTAAAAGAACTGTGCATCCGCGCCTACCTGAGCGCGGGAACGTTGCGTGGCCTGGAACCGGAAACTTTAGAGATGAACGGCTCGGAGATCGTTCAAATATCGGCTGGCGTGTCGTTCATGGTCGGAGACGCCGAGATCACGCCGTTTGCGGTTCCCCACGATGCCAATGAGCCGACGGCCTTCAGCATTTCCGTTCAGGGGTTACGTATTACGCAGCTGACAGATGTCGGGCACCTGTCGGATGCCGTCGCCAACCATCTCCAGGGCGCAGACTGCCTGATTCTTGAATCCAATCACGATCTCGAGATGCTCCGCATTGGTCCTTATCCGTGGATCCTCAAGCAACGACTGATGGGACGTTACGGGCATCTCTCCAACACCGCAGTGGGAAGATTCATCCGTGAACAATATGACGGCCGCGCGTCGCACATGGTGCTGGCACACCTCAGCGAACGAAACAACCACCCGGAGATCGCGAGGCAGGAAGCCCTGCGTGCGCTGCGGCATCGCGGACTGACCGCTAATGTCACGACGACGCTCCAACAGGAACCCACGACTCCAATCCGTCTCTGCTAGACTTCCCGAATGATACCGAGATACACACGCCCGGCGATGGGCCGGATCTGGGAAGACCAGAACAAGTACCAGAGGTGGCTTGACGTCGAACTCGCCGTCACCGAAACCCTCGCGGCCAGGGCCATCGTTCCGAAGGATGCGGCGGCCGAAATCCGGGAGAAGGCGAACTTTTCCGTCGACCGCATCAATCAAATCGAACTCGAAACAAAACACGATGTCATTGCGTTCACGACGTCGGTGGCGGAGTTTGTCGGTCCTTCGGCAAGGTACTTCCATTTCGGTCTCACATCCTCAGACGTGCTCGATACGGCCATGGCGCTCCAGGTCGTGGATGCGTCAAAGCTCATCGCGGACGGACTCACTCGGCTGCTCGATATCCTGAAAAAACGAGCGCTGGAGTTCAAGACCACCATTGCGGTCGGACGGACGCACGGAATCCATGCAGAACCGACAACATTCGGATTAAGACTCGCGCTCTGGTATGACGAAGTGCGGCGGCAGGAGGCTCGTTTCCGCGAAGCTGCGGAAACGATGAGGGTGGGCAAACTGTCGGGCGCGGTTGGAACCTTTGCGCATTTGTCGCCAGAAATCGAAGAGGAGGCTCTCGCGAAGCTGGGGCTGAAACCTGCGAGTGTCGCAACACAGGTGATCCAGCGTGATCGCTATGCCCACTATATTTCAGTTCTGGCGCTGATCGGAGCCACTCTGGAGAAGATCGCCCTGGAAGTCCGGCATCTGCAGCGAACGGAAGTGCGCGAAGCCGAGGAGTATTTCTCACCGGGACAGAAAGGCTCGTCGGCAATGCCGCACAAGCGGAATCCCATCACGTCGGAACAGATCTGCGGCCTTGCAAGGCTGCTCCGCAGCAACGCCATGGCGGCAATGGAGAACGTGGCGCTGTGGCATGAACGGGATATTTCTCATTCCTCCGTCGAGCGCGTTATTTTTCCGGACTCCACGATTCTCACGGACTACCTGCTGGACAAGACCGCTTCTCTGATCGATCGCCTTGTTGTTTACCCCCAACGCATGGCGGAGAACCTCGAACTCACGCATGGCCTCGTTTACTCGGGGGAACTCCTGCTGGAGCTGGTGTCCAGGGGAATAACACGCGAAGAAGCCTACCGCTGGGTTCAGCGCAACGCCATGCGCGTTTGGGACGAGGGGGGTACGTTCAGGGAGAAAGTGCTGAGCGATCCGGATATCGTCAGAGCCTGCGGATCATCGGAAATCGACAAGGTGTTCGACTCGACGCGACTCCTGAAAAACGTCGATCGCATTTTCGAAAGAGTGTTCGGCAAGTTCCGGTGACGTACCGAATCCGCAGTTTCTCGCAAAGAGTTTCATGCTACTCAAACGCAAAGCCAATCCTATCGATATCGGCGTGGCGCTGCTGGTCATCGCTCTGGCGATCGTGCTCTTTCGCGACAGTCCGCACGTCTATTCCATCCAGCAGCCGTCGCTGAACCTTTCGGTCCGTTACCTTCCGTTCTACGCGCTCGTTTCAGTGTCCCGGATGATCGCGGCCATGATCCTTTCCCTGATCATCGGCCTGCTTGCCGGCTACCTGGCCGCGGTCAGCAGGCGCTGGAACATGGTGATTCTTCCGGCGGCCGACATTCTTCAATCCGTGCCGGTGCTGGGCTTTTTCCCTGCCGCGGTATTTCTTTTCATTCGAATCTTCGGCACGACCTATCCCGCCATCGGCGTCGAGATTGCAGCCATTTTTCTGATCATAACGAGCGCTCTCTGGAACCTGATATTCGCGGTTTACGAATCGATCACGACCATACCGCAGGACCTGACGCTCGCGTCGCAACAGTTCGGCCTCCGGGGATACAGCCACTGGACACGGCTCGTTCTACCCGCGGCAATGCACAAGCTGGCGTACAACGGCATGATTTCCTGGGCAAATGGCTGGTACTTCCTGATCGCCAGCGAGATCATCGTCATGGGCCACGTGAACTATCGGCTTCCAGGTCTGGGCAGTTACCTCGAACAAACGATGAAGTCAGGAGATTATGGCCATGCGATCTTCGGTGTGCTCTTTCTGACAGCGATCATCGTTTTCTTCCACCTCGTTGTGTGGAGTCCGCTGAACGCGTGGTCTGTTCGGTTTCTCTATGACACAGGCGACACCCCGGCGACGCCTGTGGCTAAGGGCAGCCGCCTCCGATTTCACATGGCACGATCGCGGGTGCTACACCACCTCTGGGACAACTTTTTCCGGCCGCTGATTCGCTCGATGGTTTTCGTCCTGAGCCTGATTCTCGAGAGGCAACGCACCAGGCGCAGCAGCGTAGTGCTGATGATCCTGGCGCTTTTGGGCGCCGTCCTTCTGGCCCGAGGCATGTGGAGTTCGGCTTCCGGTCTCCTAACGCCGTCACCCGAAATGCACGCGGTTCCCCTCGCATTATCTTTGAGTTTCCTGAGGCTGCTTGCCGCTTATGCCCTGGCGCTGGTATGGGCGCTGCCGCTGGCCGTATGGGTCGGGCGCAATGAGCGTATCTCTCGTCGCGCTCTGCCAATCCTCGAAGTGATCGCGGCCATTCCCGCCACAGCATTCTTCCCGTTAATCGTTCTAACGGTGATACGCCTGGGTGGAGACATGAATCTCGCTTCGATCCTCCTGGTAACGACAGGAATGCAATGGTACCTGCTGTTCAACCTGATTGCGGGCATCCGCGCCATTCCTGAAGACCTTCACCAGATTTCCAACTCCCTGGGGCTGACGGGGATGACGCGATGGCGCAGGCTGATCCTACCTGCAATCTTCCCGAGCCTGGTTACGGGAAGCCTCACGGCGATCGGCGGCGGGTGGAATGCTCTCGTATTGAGCGAGTACGTTTTCGCCGAGGGCAACCTCTATTCGGTCAATGGAATCGGCGCGATGCTTGCCCGCGCGACCTACGACACCGGCAACCTCCAGCAGATCGTCGTCTCCATCTCGGCGATGGTTCTGTTCATCCTCATCGTCAACCGCCTGGTGTGGCAGCCTGCTTACAATCTGGCCCAGCGGCGATTCGCTCTGAATTATTAAGCGTTCCGGCGAAACAACCACTATTCTTGCGGTCATGCCTCGCCTTGCTTTGATCTCGTGCGTCGTCCTCCTGGGATTGGCGTGCTCCGCCGCGGGCTTTCAGGTTCCACCCACCCAGACGGGGCTCTTGTTCGACGACGTTTACTTGCGTCATCTCGCCGGCGTCGACCACCCGGAGCGCCCCGAGCGCCTGACCGCGATTTGGGCCGGGCTGGAGCAGGCGGGTTTGATAAAGGATCTGATCCGCATCGCGCCACGACGAGTCACCACCGAGGAGCTCCTGCTGGTTCATAGCCAGGAATACATCGACCTGGTTCGTCGAGAGCTCGCCAACCTCAAGGCGCCGGGAGAACTGAGTACTGGAGACACGGCGATTTCACCGGGCTCGTTCGAAACAGCACAATTCGCGGCGGGCGGTGTGCTCAACGCGGTCGAGGCCGTAATGACCAGGAAAACGAGGAATGCTTTTTGTGCCGTTCGGCCCCCAGGCCATCACGCGACTCCCTCACGCGGCATGGGGTTCTGTATCTATAACCACGTAGCCATCGCTGCGCGTTACGCCCAGAAGATGCATGGTGTTCGTCGTGTGCTGATTGTGGACTGGGACTATCACCACGGCAACGGAACGCAGGATATCTTCTACGAAGACGAATCGGTCCTCGTGTTTGATACGCATCACTATGGCGCCTACCCGGGAACAGGAAGCCCCGAGGAAACCGGTGCGGGAAAGGCGAAAGGAACGAAGTTCAACCTTGCAATGCCGGCGGGCGCCGGCGACACGCAGTTTCTTGAAGCCTTCAAGACAAGGCTGGTACCGGAGGCACGCCGATTCAAACCCGACCTGATCCTGATCAGTGCCGGTTTCGACGGCATGCGCAACGACGTGCTTGGACGGTTCGACATCACACCCCGCGGTTTCACAGAAATGACGCGCGTTGTCGTCGATCTCGCCAACGAACTGTGTCAGGGTCGTCTCGTTTCAGTACTCGAGGGAGGATATCGTCTTGACGGGCTTTCGGAGAGTGTGGCCGCGCATGTGCGGGTGCTTCAGGGTCGCTGAGGTTATTCCATCGTTTCCAGACTCGGGTCGAGCACGCGAAATGCCCGCGCCACCAGCGGAACGAGAGCCACGCCGGCAACAGTGATAACGCACCATGCCGCGGCCAGTGCAGTCCCGACGGAGCGTTCCGACAGCCAGAAAGCGATGCCACCAACTCCGGCCGCAGTCCCCCCGGCGATTCCAATGACGACTGTCTTGATAAAATTCATTATCATCTGCCGTCCCGGAGCCTGAAATGTTGTACCCATTGGGCCTGACCGGCGCGGGTAATAGAGAAACACAAGGTTCTCTACGGCAAATACCAGGAGATTTCCCACCGGCAGGAACGCGCAGATCACGAATATCGTCGGCCAGCCGGTCCACAACAGGCCGGTACCGATCATAAGCACGGATTCGATGATCGTTGCGAGGACAATTGGAACGATGAGCTCTCCCGCGACAATTGCTGCCGATGATGCCGGCAGGGTCTTCAACAGGTCGATACGCTCGATGTCGCCTCGAAAATCGAATTGCAGCATCTGCGGAAATGTAAACAGCGCGAACATGGCGAGCGCGGTTGCCCCCATGCCGGGCCCGCTTTCGTCCAGGAAATATGCGGCAAGCGCCACAACGGAGCCGATGAACAACACCACATAGATCACGCCACGCGAATTGCGGAGAGCATCCAGGAATTGCCGCCAGGCAATGGGACCTGCTCCGCGCAACCGCGCAGGCATCGGCAAGCGCCACCGGGCCACCGATGGCTTCGAAAGGCCCATCCAGGCCTGCCCTCGCCGCGCATTTTCGAGAGCCCGGTAAACTCTTTCACTCACGGCCACCGAGCGTTCATAAAAGTCGCTATCGAGGCGCAACGTAGCCGCAATCAGAGCAATATTGAGCGCAAGGGCAAGGGATGACCATCCCAGAAAATCCGGGAACAGCCGCTCCGCCGCGATTGTTCTCGAGAACAGTTGAAATGGCGCCAGAACAACTGCCCCAACCGACGTTGCCTGGAACTCCCGCATCAGAGCAAGCCCGCCGCTTGCCCCATACTCGCTGGCAGCCTGAACTACTCCCACCACAATCAATAGCCCGATCACAACGAGCACGATTCTTCGCACTCGCGAGTATGCCGCCTGACCGGCAATGGAAATCGTCAGACTGAGCACGGTCGAGAGAAGCTGGATGAACTGCAGTACGAGCGCGATTCCCAGGAACGCAAACGGCCAGTAAGGAACAAACGGCGCCGGCACAACGGACAGGAAGAGCGCCCCAAAGAGGGCAGCCTGGGCCTGATGACCGATGCGGTAAAGGATCAATTCCTTCCGTCGAAAGGGTCCGGGGAACAGGAAGTCCACCTCCGCCGGGGTGAAGAAAATTCCGCTTTTCGACCCGTTTGCCATCAGTATGACCATCGTAATGACGAAAATGGCGGGCTCAAGGAGAGACCGCGCCGCGGCAGAATCCGGCGGCTCCCGGTAAAGGAGAAAAACAAACATCGGGCCGAAGGTCAAGGCCATCAGGCCCACGGTCAGCGCCAGCCGGAGTACTCCTTTTCCTGTTCGAACCGACCGCGTGATTCTGCGCCAGCCTGCCTGCAATTGCATGCGCCATAACAAACGCAGGGCGGGGTGAAGGAGTCTCGCCATGACTAGCGTTCGGACGTGTCGATCGCGCGAAAGAAGATTTCCTCCAGCTTCGCGTCCTCCGCAAGACCGGCGAATCTGGTTCGCGCAACTTCAATAGGTCCGAAGAATCTGGAATGGACATGGTCCAGAATCAACAGATGAGAGCAGAGATCCTCCACCAGTGACAGCAAATGAGAGCTGATGACAATCGCTGCACCTGCCCTCGCACGCTCAACGATGGATCGTTTTAGCGTTCGAATACCACGCGGATCGAGGCCGGTGAGCGGCTCGTCAAAAATAATCGCTGCCGGGTCGTGAAGATAGCCGCAACAAATTGCCACCTTCTGTCGCATTCCGCGGGACAACTCCTGAGCCAGAGCATCTTTCTTGTCGATCAAGTCGAAAGACCGGAGGAGTTCTGTGCCTTTCTTCACATGGTCCGGAACGTTATAGGCCGCGGCGGCGAACTCAAGATGTTCAGCTACCGTCAGTGTGTCAAAGAGCCTGGGTTCGTCAGGAATATAGGCAAGGCGTTGTTTTGCCTGTACGGGCTGAGCCGCTACATCATAACCGGCAACAAGCACTCGCCCACGGGTCGGCGGAATGATTCCCGCAATCGCGCGAAGGGTCGTTGTCTTGCCCGCTCCGTTGGGCCCGACCAATCCGAGGACGTGACCCGGCCCGACCTCAAACGAAAGGCCGGCTACGGCGACGGTGTCGCGATAAGTCTTGTGAAAACCATCTACTGAAATCACGGTCTGGTCCTTACCCTCTCGCCGGGGCGTCTCGATGGCTCCGGCAGATTTCTCTGATCATACGTCACGGACTGATGCATCCTATTCGCCTTATCTCCAATTGATGGCTCTGCGACCGGGGGAGTTGCATGGTAAGACTGATTCTCAAGTTGCGTTGGCTGGCTGCGGTGACTGCCTTCTTTGCCGCACTTCACGCTGTCGGGTTCATGGCGATAGGAATCGCCCGAGGGACGATTGGTTACCGGCTGATCCTCGAAGGTCCGCCGTGGGACGGTGAGGAATCGCCGGGCATACACCTCGCGAGATCAACAGACTCTTTTCTTATTGCGTTGGTTTTTGTCGTGTTCGCGATCGGGGTTTGCACGCTCTTCCTGCCTCACCGGAACGATCCCAACCTGGAATCGATTCCCGGGTGGATGCGCGTGAAGAGCCTTTCTGAACTGAAGTTCCTGCTCTGGGAAGCGATCCTTTTGGCGCTCGTGATCGCCAGTGTCGAGGGTTTTGTGGCATCCAGCCGCGAATTGACCTGGACCGCACTGATTCTGCCGATTGCAATCTTTATTCTCGCACTTGGGTTGTTCTTCGCTAAACGGGCCGATTAATAGCGAAATTGCCTGTTGCTTCGACAGCAGGCCCGGATAGACTAGCCGGAATGCATCAGACACAACCACGGTCCACAGCCGCAGCGCGCGAACCCGTATCTGCCGCACCGAAACCCGCTGTTTCGATGGTGGATGCGATTGCTCTTACCATCGGTATTGTCATCGGAGCAGGGATTTTTCGCACCCCATCCTTGGTAGCAGCGAATGCCAGCAGTGAGTCTATCGTCCTGCTGGCATGGGTTGTGGGCGGCCTTATTTCGTTCGCCGGGGCACTCGTTTACGCCGAGCTGGCATCAACATTTCCGCATCCGGGAGGCGATTATCACTTCCTCACACGGGCGTTCGGCAGGCGGCTGTCCTTTCTGTTCGCCTGGGCTCGCATCAGTGTGATCCAGACCGGGTCGATAACATTTCTCTCGTTTGTGTTTGGTGACTACGCATCCACACTGTTTCCACTCGGGGAATTCTCTTCAGCGATCTACGCCGCCCTGATCATTGTTGTTCTGACGATCATCAACATCCTGGGTGTCCGACAGGGTACAGGTGTCCAGAGTGCGCTAACCGCAATCGAAGTCCTGGGTGTTCTTCTGATCATTGCCGCCGGTATGATTGCTCCCGCCGCGGCTCCGGCCGCAGCCACAGCCTCGACTCCGGCGTCATCGTCATTCGGCTTCATGATGGTTCTGATCCTTCTGACCTATGGCGGATGGAACGAAGCGGCTTATGTTTCAGCCGAATTGCGTGACGTAAAGCGCAATATGGTAAAGACGCTGCTTTTCAGCCTGCTCGTGATTACAACGCTGTATGTGCTGATAAACTGGGCCTATCTCCGCGCCCTTGGGCTTGATGGCGCCGCCAAATCCATGCAGGTTGCTGCAGACGTGATGCGCCTGGCATTCGGCGAAACCGGTGCAAAGCTTATCGGTACGCTCGTCGCGATCTCGGCGCTGACATCGGCCAACGCAAGCATCTTCACCGGTGCGCGCACGTCTTATGCACTGGGCCGCGATTTCGCGCCCTTCGCGTTTCTGGGCCGCTGGAGCGGCGCGAATGGGACTCCTGTCCACGCGTTGCTGCTTCAGGCCGGTGTTTCTTTGACGCTTGTGTTGTTCGGCGCTCTCACCCGGGAGGGACTGGGTGCGATGGTGGACTACACAGCGCCGGTATTCTGGTTCTTCTTTCTGCTGACTGGAATTTCTCTTTTTGTTTTGCGCCGGAAGGAACCGCATCAGGAGCGGCCCTTTCGAGCACCATTATTCCCCGTAGTGCCTCTGTTGTTCTGCACCGCTAGCGCCTATCTGCTGTACTCAAGCCTCAACTATGCTGGCAAGGGCACGATAGCCGGTATTGCAGTGCTGGCAGCAGGCGCGCTGATGCTGCCGTTTGTCAATCGACAATCTGACAGGAGTTCATGAGGAGGTTGAAATGAAAGGATTACAGAGAGTTGCCACTGCGGTCTGTCTCGGGTTGTTGCTGTACGCAGACTCATCGACAGCGCAGGCGCCGGCACAAGCAACAACGAAGTTGCGCGAGCCGGATGTCGTCTACGTTCCGACACCGCCCGCCGTCGTTGAGGCGATGCTGAACGTTGCCGCTGTGAAGTCCACGGATATCGTTTACGATCTCGGCTCCGGCGATGGTCGCATCCCTATCACTGCGGCGCAGAAGTTTGGCGCGCGGGGTATTGGTATCGATATCAACCCCGAGCGCATCAAGGAAGCCAACGAGAATGCCGTCAAGGCAGGTGTGACGGACAAGGTCAAATTCATGAACGCCGACCTGTTCGAAACAAACATCAGCGAAGCGACGGTTGTCACGCTGTACCTGCTTCCGACGTTGAACGAAAAGCTTCGCCCGAAACTATTGCGTGAACTGAAGCCGGGAACTCGCATCGTTTCCCATGCGTTCCGTATGGGAGACTGGCAGCCGGAAAAGACCTTGAACGTCGATGGTCGCGAGGTCTTTTATTGGACGATTCCCGCAAAGTAACGAAATCGGGGTCAGACTAGTTGTTAGTCTGACCCCGATTTTTATTCCGCTGGACCATTGCATGAGAAGCCGGAAAACAGGTGGTGACGCGCTGTCACGGCGGTGTTTGCTTAAGGGCGCACTCGGTGCTGCCGCAACGTTCGCTGCCGGAAGAATTTTTGTCGGCGCCACCGCGAGCCCGCAGGCCCCATCCGCCAACGACTACACCCTTGTTAATGGAAAATTTGTGGATGCACGAGGCGTCGTGGGCTCATCGATGACCGTGAGAAACGGGCGCATCGCCAGTATAAGCCAGGCGTCGCCGTCCGGAATCGGACCACAGACGATCGATCTGGGCGGGCGTACAGCCATTCCGGGCCTATTCGATGCTCACGTGCACTACACGCGTGCGGGAATCAACCCGGGGCATGAAGCACGGCGCATCGAAAGAGCGTTCTCAATCAAGGAACTCCAGGAGGCGATTTCAAATCGCGCAGCCTCGGTGCCGGCCGGAGAGTTCATCACGTGCATCGGCGGTTGGAATCACACGCAGTTTGCGGAATCGCGTCGCCCGACCAAAGCGGAATTGGACGCTGCAGCGCCGAAGCATCCCCTCTACATTTCCGGGACCGGGGGAGGAACAGGCGCCATCACCAATACACTCGGTCAGGCTTTTTTCGCATCGAAGGGCGTCAGCGTCGACGATACGTCCGGCGTCATCGCCTCAACGGCGGCCGCTGTTTCCACTCTGCAGGCGGTTCAGTCGGCGGCGGACAAACTGCGGGGAACAGCGGATCTCAATAATCACGCCAACAGCCTTGGGCTGACCGGAGTTGTCAACGCGAGCAATCTGGGCGATCAGGAGTTCCCCCTTCAACTCTGGCGACAGGACAAGCTGACCATACGTACGCGTCCGCTGTTTCCTGCCGATTCTCCACAGGATGTGGAAAACCGCATTCTCAACAACTTCAGTCAGGGCGGCCGCGCTGTCGGCGACGATCTATTCCGTGTAGCCGGATTCGGCGAGCGTATCGGCGGCAACAACACGACTTCTCCACAATTCGAACCGACTGCCCGCTTGATTGCACAGCATCGCTGGCTGCTCCAGCAACACTCGATCACACTGGCCGAAAATGATTTTCACCTCAACGCGCTTCGCTCGATTGCGCGCGAGTTTCCGATCGACGGCCTCCGATGGTCTCTCATTCATCTCCAGAGCATCGATTCAACCCGCTTGAAGGCCCTGATGGACCTCGGCGCCGGCGCCAGTGCACAAACATGGACGTACCTGTCCACAGGTGGAGGCCCACCGTTCCGACGCATTGTTGATTCGGGAATACGCGCCGGCGTCGGCACCGATTCCACCAATGTGTCCGCGCTCGATCCGTGGCTCTCTCTGTTTTATATGGTCACGGCCCGCAATCTTGCCGGCATGCTGACCAACGATACCCAGCAGATTTCGCGTCTCGAAGCCCTCCAACTGTACACCGAAGGTGCTGCGTGGTTTTCGTTTGACGACCACCATGTTGGATCTTTCGTCGTGGGAAAGTACGCAGATTTAGCCGTACTCAGCGAGGACTACCTGACCGTTCCCGACGACCGCATTCGAAAAATAGAATCGGTGCTCACTTTTCTGGGCGGGAGAATCGTGTATGCCTCGGGAGCATTCGCCCGATTCCGGAACGTTTAACCTGATGCGAGTAATTTCACGAAATTCTTAGCAGCTTCGCCAGAGTCCCGCCAAGAATCGCCTCCTTGTCCGCGTTGCTGAGGAAGCTGGAGTTGAGGATCAGATCGACGGTAACAGGCCAGTTGTATGGCATGTCGGTGCCATAGACAACCTGACCCACGCCGACTTCAGCAATGAGATGCCGCAGGCCCTCGTCGGAAAAAATCATCGAGTCGACAAGAATCTGGTCCTTGAAATAATCTCGCGGACGCTTCTTGTTGGCACAGTTGGCTCCGGGCCGAACATCGCAGGCAACATCGGTTCGACCGAGATAGGAAGGGAGATAACCGCCGGCGTGCGCTCCGCAAATCCTCACGCGAGGAAAACGGTCCAGGGTTCCTTCGAAAATAAGTCGCGAAAGAAAGACTGTCGTCTCCAGGGGATTGCCGATGATGTTCCCGAGATCGCCACGTCCCCTCAAGGCTCCGGAAGTAATGACATTCTCCGCGCCACCGGCCGGATGTACGAAGACGAGGACTCCAAGCTCCTGCACTTTCGCCCAGAAGGGATCGTACCTGGGCGCGGACGGCACCTCGCCATCGACATGCCCGGCGATGCCGACTCCACGCATATTGAGAGACTTGACGGCTTCCTCGAGTTGCTCAGCAGCAAGATCGGGATGCTGTAACGCCACAGACGCCAGCCCGACAAAGCGATCCGGATGTTGAGCACACCACCTGGCCAGCCCTTCGTTTTGGATGCGGATCAGCCGTCGAGCTGTCTCGCGATCCGTTCCATACCACCAGCCTCCCTGGTGGCTCAAAGCCTGCATGTCGACACCCTGTTCGTCCATCGCCCGCAGCCGTGCGGGTCCGAGTACCAGAGCGCCACCCAGTTGAACGTTCCCTGCAAGGTTCGTATTCCGGACGACATCGGCTTCTTCAGGAATAGCGAAGTGCCCATGGATATCGATCACCTTGATGCGCCGATTCTGGATCGACACCTGGCGACGCGCCACCGGGCCGCGCTGTACACCTCGAATCCCATAGGCGGTCGATAAAATGCCGGCAGCAGCGCCTGCGGCGACTTTCAAAAACGACCTGCGGTCTTGCATATCCCGCCGTATATCATGGCGTCAGTCATCTCCCCAAGAGAGCGAACCTGGCAACGCTGCGCACCTGCCGCGTTGTGGTTCTGTCGAATTGGGACTATTCTTCCCGAGAACCAACGGGAGGGAACTGATGAACCTGCGAAATCTTCGCGCGATTGGGATCTTGGTGGCGGGCTGGTTAGCGGGATCGTCTTTACTCGCATTGCAAACGCCCGCGCGAAGCGTGAATGACGGCGTATATACCGATCAACAAGCCGCACGGGGACAGGCGATCTATAAGGCCCGGTGTGCAAGTTGTCACGGCGATGGATTGGCCGGCAGAAGCGGGCCACCGCTCGCTGGAAGTGATTTCGCCGGGGTATGGCACGTGCAGCCGTTATCGGAACTTGCGAACAAGATCCGCCGCACCATGCCGAGAGACCCGAGTGCTCGGCTTACGGATCAGGAAACCGCCGATGTCGTCGCCTACGTTCTTCAGCTTGGAAAATTCCCCAGCGGCCGCGCTGAGCTTGTTATGAACGAAGCCTCATTGAAGCAGGTGAGTTTTCCGGCGCCTGCGATCGCTCCTGTCAAGCCGCCTGATTCGGCCGGACCTTCCCTGCCGCCATCAGGCAACGTCGCGCAGGTGATGCGCGGTATTCTGTTCCCGAGCTCCAATATCATCTTCACAGTTCAGACTATCGATCCAGGCGCCAAGAAACCGCCGGTCGACACCACGGGAGCAGGCTTCGACTGGTTTACATGGGGCGGCAGCGTTTATCCAGGATGGGATGTTGTCGACTATGCGGCGATTTCCGTGGCGGAGTCCGCTAAACTCATGCTCACTCCTGGCCGCCGTTGCGAAAACGGCCGTGCCGTTCCTGTATCGGATCCGGACTGGGTCAAGTTCACCTTGGAACTTGAAGCGGCGGGCATGGCCGCGTACAAAGCATCCCAGACAAGGAACCAGGAGACCGTCAGCAACTCCACAAATCAGCTCAACGATTCCTGCATGAATTGTCACCGCATGTTTCGTGGCAGGACACATTGCGTGAAGCCCTGAGGAAGCGGATGGTGCCTGCGGCAGATCACGAAGTTCCGCGAATTCGGTCCAAATCCCCGCGGAGATTCAACTGGCTGATACGCCTCTGAAGATAATTTGGCGCACGATCCAGCAAACGTGCGGCTTCAACGACATTTCCGCGTGTTTCCTCCAGGGCGCGCACAATAACCTGCCTCTCATAGGATTGCAGGGCGGCCTCCAATTTCGGCACCGATGATGGACTGCTACCCTTGCCGGCAATCTCCGGTGGCAAGTCCTCCGGCCGAAGACGATTGGACTTTCCGAAAACGACCGCCCACCGGATAGCGTTGCCGAGCTCACGGACGTTTCCGGGCCAGGCATACTGTTGCAGCACGCGGATCGTTTCGGGATGTGTCGGGCCCAGTTCGCGTTGCGTCTGGCTCTTGTACTTTTGGAGAAAGAACGCCACCAGCAACGGTATGTCATCCAACCGTTCGCGCAGGGGCGGCAGTTCGACGGGCAGCCCCATCCTGAAGTAGAGATCCGACCGAAAGTTTCCTTTACGGATCTCGTCAACCAGCGAGCGATTCGTCGCGGAGATCAACCGCACATCGACTGGAATCTCACGTGACGAACCGACGCGCTGGACCTTACCTTCCTCGAGAACACGCAGTAAAGCTGCCTGGCAATGAAGCGGCAGGTCGCCAAGTTCATCCAGAAACAACGTCCCGCCATCCGCGTCCTCTATAAAGCCCTTATGATCGCGGTCTGCTCCCGTAAAGGCGCCGCGAACGTAGCCAAAAAGCTGGCTGGCAAACAACGTGTCCACAACGGCCCCGCAGTTGACCGCGACGAAAGGACCGTTTTTGCGGGAGCTGTTGTTATGGATGGCGCGCGCCGCCAGTTCCTTACCCGTACCGCTTTCCCCCAAAACGAGGGCTGGACTGTCCGTGGGCGCGATGAGGCTAATCGCCTCGTAGACGTTCTTCATTCTCGGGTTGTCGCCTACCATTTCATGCCGGAGAGCAGCCTCATGCAGCAGTTGGCTGTTCTGGACCTCGAGCCATTCCACATAGCGGGCATGCTCCAGGGCAAGTGCGCCGATTCCGGCTACGGCCACTGCCATTTCCAGGTGTTGCTCATCGAACCGGGTCGACGGGTTTGTATTCGAAAGGTAGACGACTCCCGTGCGAACACTCGTAACCGTCAGAGGCACGCACAATACCGATCGCAGGCCGGAGGTCTTTAAACTCTGGCTCACATCGCCCTGGCCATGCAGATCATTGCGAAGCACTGCGCGTCCCGAGGCCATTACTTGCTGAAGGATCGTTCGGGATACGTAAAGCGAACGAGCGGGTCTGCGCGACAGCGTGGCCCCTGAAACCATCTGGTCAACGGTATTTCCCAGCAGGATGGCACCATTTTCAGCGGGGATGGTTTCAAAGATTCTCTCGAGAAGCGTCTTCTGAAGTGTTTCCGTGTCCGGTATATCGTGCAGTTCGGCATTGAGCCTGACGAGCACACTCAGGTCCTTCGCCCTGCGCTGGAGAGCGGCATCTTCAAGGCTGAGATTCCGGCGAAGGAAGGAAGAATTCACCGGGTCCAGTTGGACCGTTTCCGAGGAGATCAACTCATCAGCTTCGCGATCCTCGATGGTCACCTTGGGGGCAAGAGGGATACTTCCCTCCTCTACCAGGAAGTAAAAACGGACGTGCCCGACCTGGATCTCGTCCCCGTGTTTCAGGTCAGCCTGGTTGGTCGCTTTGCCGTTCACGAAAGTGCCGTTGGTGCTGTCGCGATCTCTCACGACAAAGCGGCCGCGGTCGCGGACAATGACGCAATGTCGGGATGAAACGGCGGGGTCTTCGAGGGGAATCGAGTTGCTGGCATCGCGTCCGATCGTCAGATCGGCTTCGCCCAGAGCCATCTCGGCGGGTTGCGTACCAGATACGGAAACTAATCGCGGTCTCATGATTGGACCGCATCTTATTGGATAGTCAGCCTGCGGGTAAAGATAGACCACAAGTAAAACGACCCAGATTTTTCATCAAGATAGCGGTTACAAACCACGGAATGCAGGTTGCTCCCTCCGCGCTGTCCGTCAAACACCCCGGACAACAGCCAAAAAGGAGACCGAAAATGAACACCAATAAAGATCGCTTATGGCTGAGGGCGGTTGTCGCCATTGGCCTCGCGATCTCGGCACAACCGTTTTTCGCGCAGTCGCGGTATTTGAGTGCCGACATTCCGTTCGACTTCTACATTTCGGAACGGTTATTCCCCGCCGGAACGTACACGGTGGAACCCCAACAGAATCACGACGCCGTCCGTCTGCACGATAACCGGGGCAACACGATGTTCGTAATGACCACAGGCTTGTCGCCAAATGCGGTTAACTCAAGCAGGCTTGTGTTCCATCGCTACGGAGACACCAACTTTCTTGCCTCGATCTACTGGCAAGGTTACAAAAACGGTCGCGCTCTGCCGACCTCCAGGATTGAGAAAAGACTTGCAGGAAATCGCTCCACGCCCAACCCCGTCGCCCTACAACTGAAGTAATGGCGACGACCCGAATTCGGGGGCAGCGAGAACTGGTTATGCGGAAGTTCCCCCTCCGCACTTACAGCCAGATCCGCCTCCGCTGCCTCCGAATTCCCGTCCATTTCTAAAAGGCCTCACCCGTAGCGCGCACCAGGGTAAAGCATATTCAACGCCATCGTGAATATAGGGTCGAAAAGCCGGCCGAAAACCAACCATGCCAGGATCATGCCTGCCATCTGAAATCCCGGCTGACCGATGAACTCCAGAAATCGAAGAGCCGTACGTTCGCTCATCAGGATGGTGATTCCCGTTCCGCCATCGAGAGGCGGCATCGGCAATAGATTGAACGTCCCCAGCAGAACGTTCTCGAAGAAGAGAATGCTCAGTATGGATGCTGCGAACGGCACCAGCTTGCTCGCCGTTTCCGTATCGATCACTTCAGTAACGTGGGCGTAGGTCGCGACCGCCGGCGCTTGAAATACTCCTGCGCCGATACCAAAATGAATTCCGGCAGCAGCAACAATGGCCAGCGCAAAATTTGCGGCAGGACCTGCCAGTGACATCAAGGCTGCGCGGCGCGGATAACGTTGCTGCCAGAACGGATCATAAGGAGCACTTGCCCAACCGATCATGCCGCCGCCCAGTAGATACGAGAGGATCGGCATCAGCACCATGCCAAAGGGTTCGCGGCTGACATGCGGAGCGGGATTCAGCGTGACCTGCCCGCCATGAAACGCAGTGGGATCCCCCCCGATTTTCGCCGCGAGCGCATGCGACGCCTCATGACACGTCGTGGAAAAGAGGAAGACGATGTACCAGATGAAACCAAGCGACAGAAATTCCGGTGTGAGTTGCTCCACGCGGCGGCTATCCTAACATGCGGCAGTTACGCCTTGTTGACCATCCATCCCGAAAAGCTCACCAGAAAGTCTTTGAATCCCTGAAGGTGCTGGGGCGGAAAACCGTACTTAAGCTCAGCGCCGTCAAGGACCTTTTCGAAACATGCCAGCCACACCTCACGCGCGCGCTGATCGATCTCGAACGGAAGGTGTCGTGCGCGCATTCGAGGCGAGCCGTACCTTTCGACGTATAGGGGCGGACCACCCAGCAGACCGATGAAGAAAGCGGCCGACTTTCGGGACGCCGCTTCGAGATCCTTCGGAAAGAGATGGCGAACGTCGGACGACCCGAGTTCCTTGTAGAAGTCGGACATCATCCGGTAGATGTTGTCCTCGCCCATTAGCGCGTAGATTTCGCGGGAGGGGCCGGCGCCTTGTGGCGGGCCGCCCGGAGGCGTGTAGATGACTCGTCCCATTTCGGCATTTTAGCGCGGTTGCGGGGGGAACCGGATGGGAAGGACTCGGGAGGGGAGAATCCGACAAACCGGCCTACCGTCCCCGTCGCCCGCGTAACCCGCGAGCAATCGCCTCCACCACCGCGGTTTGGACATGCTCCTGTAGCGCTGCGACATACGTAGGAAGATCACGCTCCCTCACCGCTACCATCTCGATAGTGACGGATCCCATCTCGTCCGTCGACTGCTCACCAAAAGTCACACGCTTCGGCGGGTTACTCGGATTGCTCGGATTCGACGGCGAATTATCGTAAGAAACCTCGACATCCAGTTTCGTTCCTTTTGGCAGCCGGATCGGCTTGCTGAAGTAATACCGTTCCTGCCAGTTGAATTTCCAATCCGGTATGTCGAACAGTTCCTTCTTCTGGCCATCGGGCAGTGTTGCCGTCATTCTCATTTGCTTCGCGAGATAGTGCGCGTGCCCTCCCGCACTGACGACCTCCGCATCAATCGGCATCGTGAACGAATCGCGGATCGTGTACCCCTTTTCACCCGCCGGAATGTCGATACCCGCCAGGGCACCGAACACCGGCGGCATCTGCAGCGCGGTAAGGGTGCGTGAGGGAGGCTTTTCGGCGAAGTAGATCCCTACGGTGGCCTGTTCGCGCTCGACTTTTCCCGTGGGGTGAAAGTGCATCTGAAGAACAAGGTCTGAGCCAGACGGCAACGATCGCGCGAGACCTTCCGGCAATCCACTTGGCGATCCGCCAACTGCCCAACCGCCGAGACCCAACCGTCCGCCTAACAGCCCCAGGGCGCCGCGTCCCTGCCGTTGTCCGAGCGCGCCGCGGGCAGCAGCGCCGGCCCCCAGAAAGTTCATCCCGACAAAGCCGGGCCGTGCATCCGCCTGGTCGGCTTTCAGCGCCTCGCCTGTCTGGTCCAGGAAGAACAACGCGTGATGCGATGCTTTTGCCGCAGACCGGAACTCGACAGCCCGCACCCACCTGTCCTCAGCGACATTCAGCGGGATGGCAAAATTCCGAAAGATGTCCGGCCCGTCGGCCGGAATTTCGAAGGGCTCCGCCATGCGTACGATAAGGTCCGGTTGTCCCAACTGCCAGCCTGGCGTAAATGTGGGCGTTTTCGGCATTCTTGATGGATCGCCCTCAGGCATTCCGTTCTGAACCCATTCCTGGATCGTTTGGATTTCGGCATCCGTAAGTCGCCGGTCATCGCGGAACGAACCCATCTCCGACTGCCCCAGCCACGGCGGCATGTAACGGCTCTTCGTCACGGTGGCGATCAGCTTTCCACGCTTCCGGACGTCCTCGTAGTTCAGCAGCGAGAATGGCGCTGCCTCTCCCGGACGATGACACGTGGTGCACCGGTTGAACACGATGGGAGCGATGTGTTCGCTGAAATTCAGCGAACGTTGTGCCGCCGTCAGCGGCCTTGCAGGCAAGGCGGAGAAGGTCAATGGTATCAAGGCGAGAACGATCAGGGCGAAACGCTGAATCATAGCGGGCCTCCTGAAATTCGCGTCGGCAGGAAACATCCGACGGTTTCCGTTCGTGGATTGGGGACGTTCCGGCCCGCAATAAGCGCGTCGAGAGTGTCGCGTAGATCATGCCGGGTGGCTTGCTGTCGAGGAACTCCGAGATCCGCATGAAAATTATCGATGCGGCCACGATACTCGAGTTTGCCGTGACTCGAAAAAACTGCGACTTCTGAACTCACCGTCGCGGATGCGGCATCGACCAAACGGTAGTCCGCGTCGAGAATCGCCGGAAACCGCGACCCGTGGTAGTCGCGAGCATGTTTACGAACAGCCTCTTGGCTGAGCGAAGGGTCCGCATACACCAGAAAACAACGCGCTCCGCTGCCTTCATAGGTGTCGCAGATGCGACGGATCTCGGGTGCGTATTGGTTCGCAATCGGGCAGTCTGGCGTGAGGAAGAAGAGAACCGACCATTGTCCTTGTGCCGGCCGCTCCAACGATCCGTAACGGACACCATCGATATCCTTCAACGAATGTTCCTCGCTTCTGGTGAATAAAATCGCGACGGTAGCCAGGCCGGCCATAGCGCCAAGGGCGAGCACAATTTGGGATCGACGGAGTCGGGTCATCAGTATCCAGTCTACCGCTGTGCCATGGCATATAAATAGCCGGAACGACGCCGCTTACCCCCTCCGTCCGCGGTTCCCGGTTCTGGCTATGGTACTATTCAACCTTCATCGTGAAGTTACATTGGTGTGGCAGCCGGCCTGGCGATCTGGCGCAACGGCGATTCGCACTGAATTACTAATGACGTCTCAGGTCCAGGACACATCTTCAACGGCGGCTTTAGCGGCGGAGCACCCTGCCCCCCTGTTGGAGTTAAAGGAGATCACCAAGTCCTTTCCGAACCGCATCCATATCCTGGGCCCGATCAGTCTGGTTGTGCAGGAAGGCGAGTTTGTCGTGGTCATTGGCCCGTCGGGTGCGGGCAAATCCACGCTTCTTCGCACTATTACGGGGCTGACAGACGTAACGTCCGGTGAGGTTTTGTACCGCGGGAGCCGCATTTTGGGAGTCAATCCGAAGACCGCACTGGTGTTTCAGAGCTTTGCCCTATTCCCCTGGCTCACGGTAATGGAGAACGTTGCGCTGGGTCTCGAAGCACGTGGGTTGGACAAGCCTTCGCGTTATGCGCGCGCCCGGCGCTACATCGATATCGTGGGATTGGACGGATACGAGCGGGCGTACCCGCGCGAACTTTCCGGCGGCATGAAACAACGTGTCGGACTGGCGCGAGCCCTGACTGTAGAGCCAGAGCTGCTCTGCATGGACGAACCATTCTCGGGCCTGGATGCACTGACGGCATCCAACCTGCGGGAACAACTGCTCGATATCTGGCTATCGAAAGAGATCGTGACGAACACCATTATCCTGGTGACGCACAGCGTTGAGGAAGCCGTCCTACTTGGAGACCGCGTCCTCCTTATGGCTGCTGCGCCCGGAACCATTGTCGCGGACCACCCCATTACGCTGGATCGTCCTCGCAAGCGCAAATCTCCTCAGTTTGAGGAGAAACTGGACGAGTTGTATTCCCTGATCGTATGAAGAAGACGAAGAAACCAACGGCTATTCCCGTGCTTCCCAACGCCCGCGTGGGTTCAATCGTCGGGCTCCTGGAAACGCTCAACGAACAAGGCATCAAGATCGACATTTATAAGCTCAGCGAATCGCTGGGCTTCAAACTGAACGATCTGATGCCGATCACCGAAGCCGCCGAACTGCTCGGCTTCGTGAAAATCGAAAGCGGCGACATCGAATTATCAGACCTTGGCCGCCAGGTCGTCGACGGCGACGAAAACGCCAAGAAAGCCATCTTCAGGCAGCAAATGCTTGCCGGTGTACTTCTGGCGCGCCGCATTCGCTCGGAACTGGAAACCACGGCGGACTACCGGGTTGGCCGCGAGGTGATTCTGGAGTTCCTGGGCTCGTCGTTTACGCCGGACGAATCCGAGCGACAGGTGCTCGCGATCGTCGACTGGGCACGCTATGCTGAACTTTTTGATTACGATCCGGAGACCGATCAATTTTTTCTTCCCGAAAAAGCGGAGAATGCATGAAAGCGACCGTCATCGTTACGTTGAAACCAACTGTGCTCGATCCCCAGGGTATGACGATTCAACGGAGCGTCGAATCCATGGGGCTGCCTGAAGTGGCCGATGTCCGTCAGGGCAAATATTTCGATGTGAACATCGCTGATGGCGTTTCACCCGATAGAGGTAAGGAAGTCGTCCAGAAGCTCGCAAAGGAAGTCCTGACCAATCCCGTCATCGAGGAATTCCGCATCGTGTGGGAGCCGCGATGAAGTTCGGTGTGGTCATCTTTCCTGGCTCGAACTGCGATCACGATTGCTATTACGCCGTGCAGACCGTGATCGGCAAACCGGTAGAGTTCATCTGGCACCAGGACACTTCGCTAAAAGGCTTCGACGCCGTCATTCTGCCGGGAGGGTTCTCATACGGGGATTATCTGCGGACCGGAGCGTTGGCGAAATTCTCTCCGGTGATGCAGTCGGTGAAGGAGTTCGCAGACAAAGGCGGACTCGTCATCGGTATTTGCAACGGATTCCAGATCCTCACCGAAAGCGGCCTTCTGCCTGGCGCCCTCATGCGGAACGTCACGCGACAATACGTCTGCAAGTTTCTGAACATTTCAACCGAGACGTCGAATTCTCCTTTTACCAACCAGATGAAAAAGGGGCAGGTGCTCCGGATCCCGATTGGGCACGGTGACGGAAACTATTTTGCGGACTCGGAAACGTTGAAGCGGCTTAACGGAGAGGATCGAATCGCGTTCAGGTATCACGGGGAAAACCCGAACGGTTCGCTGGAAAATATCGCGGGGATTCTCAGCGAGGGACGAAATGTTCTGGGGATGATGCCTCACCCGGATCGGTCCAGCGAAGCGCTTCTGGGAAGTACGGACGGCAAACTGATTTTCGAATCCATGGTGAACGCGCTGGCTGGCGCGGGACGGTAGCGGGAAAATTTTGAAATTGGATTCGTCCAATTTCAAAATTTCCCTCCTGACTCTTTCAACGCTTGGACCACTTTGACAACATGATCACCCAGGAACAACTCTCTCAACACGGTCTCACCGACTCCGAATACCAACGCATCGTCGGCATCCTGAAGCGCGAGCCCAGCCTTACCGAGCTCGGCATTTTCAGCGTCATGTGGAGCGAGCATTGCAGCTACAAGAGTTCGCGCGTGCATCTCCGACGCCTGCCGACGAAAGGTCCCGTCGTCCTTCAAGGGCCCGGCGAAAACGCAGGCATCATCGACATCGGGGACGGCCTCGCGGTGGCTTTCAAGATCGAATCGCACAATCATCCTTCCTATATTGAGCCGTTTCAAGGTGCAGCGACCGGTGTCGGCGGCATCCTTCGCGACATCTTTACGATGGGCGCGCGTCCGATCGCCGCGATGAACAGTCTGCGGTTCGGCCCGCTGACAAATCCGCAGAACCGCAGCATCATGGAAGGCGTGGTGGGCGGTATTGCCTTTTATGGAAACTGCTTCGGCGTGCCGACGATTGGCGGAGAAGTCGCCTTCTCCAGCTGCTATTCGCAGAACCCACTGGTGAATGCCTTTGCGCTGGGCATCTTCGAAAAGGACAAGATCTTTTACGGGCGCGCGTCAGGCGTGGGCAATCCGGTGATCTACGTTGGAGCCAAAACGGGCCGTGATGGAATTCATGGCGCGACCATGGCGTCGGCCGGATTCGGCGAAGACGCAGGTGCGAAACGTCCGAACGTCCAGATCGGCGATCCTTTCATGGAAAAGCTGTTGCTCGAAGCGTGCCTCGAAGCCATGCACAAAGGTCTCGTGGTGGGTATACAGGATATGGGCGCGGCAGGCCTGACCTGTTCGAGTTGTGAAATGGGTGCGCGGGGCGGGACCGGTGTTGAACTTGAACTCAACACGGTTCCACAGCGCGAAGCCTCTATGTCCGCCTATGAAATCATGCTCAGCGAATCTCAGGAGCGCATGTTGCTGGTTGCCGAAAAAGGCAGGGAGAAGGAACTGCACGACGTCTTTCACAAATGGGGACTGGATGCGGTGACCGTGGGCTACGTGACTCCCGATGGCCTGTTGCGCGTCAAACAAGCCGGCCAGGTGAAGGCTGAAATTCCAAACACAGCCCTCGCTGACGAAGGACCGGTTTATCAAAGGCCGCTGAAAGCGCCGTCGAGCCTTCCAATATCGCCGATCGAACTCTATCCATTCCTCGATGGCACCGACGACGCAACGATCCAGAAGTTTCTCGACGGCCAAACGTCCTGTGGTGACCTGCTCAAACTCGCCGTATCGTTGCCCAACCTGTGCAGTCGCCAATGGGTGTGGCAACAGTACGACCACATGGTCCAGTCGAACACGATGGTGGGCCCGGGTTCCGATGCCGCGGTCATTCGAGTAAAGGGGACCAAGAAGGCGCTGACCATGACACTCGATGGCCCGGGTTTCCGGGTGGCGCAGAATCCGCGTGAAGGCGCCAAGTTGATGGTGGCCGAAGCCTGCCGCAACCTCGTCTGTTCGGGGGGACGCCCGCTGGCGGCAACCAATTGCCTCAATTTTGGAAACCCTGAACATCCCGAAGTCATGTGGCAGTTCAGTGAAGTTGTGGATGGGATGACGGAGGCCTGTACGGCTTTCGGAACGCCGATCACCGGAGGCAACGTCAGTTTCTACAACGAAACCTTTGAACGCGACATCTATCCCACGCCGGTGCTCGGGGTCGTGGGAATCATCGAAAACCTCGTACACGTCACCACTTCCGATTTCAAAGACGAAGCCGACTCGATCGTGCTGATCGAGACACCGACGCGTCTGATCGGCCGTGTGGACCTAAACGAGGAGCGTGCGTTGCAAAGCTTTGTTTCCGACGCGATTCGCGCCGGGATGGTGAAATCCGCGCATGACATCTCCGACGGGGGCATTGCCGTCGCGCTTGCGGAGATGTGCTATTCCACGCTAAATCGGCCGGCGATCGGGGCCGCTGTAATAATTCCTCAATATATGGATGCCTGCAAGGACCTATTCGGGGACTACTCCTCGCGTATCCTCCTGACTACAATTCATGCTTCTGATCTGGTGCGCCGCGCTGAACGGTCTGCTCTTCGCTGCACGGAGATCGGCCGAGTGGGCGGTAACCGGCTGATCCTCCAACATAATGGGCAGCTGGCCGTCGACGTGGCCATCGAGGAACTTGAAAGCGTCTGGAGACGGACTCTTCCGAAGCTGCTATCATAAGAGTCTCACCTTCGGACACCAGGCATTTGGGGGACTGATCCTAAATATGTGTGGAATTTTCGGGATAGCCAATCAGGCTGAAGCCTCTCGACTGACCTACCTCGGACTCTACGCGCTTCAGCATCGCGGCCAGGAAAGCACAGGCATCGCTTCTTCGGACGAGGAACACGTCTTTCTTCACAAGTCGATGGGGCACGTCGCCGACGTCTACGATGAAGACACACTCGCGAAGCTGAAGGGTATGAACGCCATCGGGCACACCCGGTACTCCACGGCCGGTGACAGTTCCGAAAGCAATGCCCAGCCGCTGATGGTGACGATGCGATACGGGCCGGTGGCGCTCTGCCATAACGGAAACCTGATCAATGCGGTGGGACTTCGTCGCGATCTGGAAGCTCAGGGAGCATTGTTTCAATCAACCAGCGACAGCGAAGTGATTCTCCATCTTCTCGCGCGCTCACAGGAACTCGACATCATCGAAGCCCTGAAGGAAACCGTCAGTCAGATCCAGGGCGCATTCTCGATCCTGCTGATTACGAAGGACGCTATTATCGGCGCTCGCGACGCCAACGGTTTTCGACCACTTTGTATCGGGCGACTCAATGGGTCGTATGTGCTCGCCTCGGAGAGTTGCGCCTTCGATCTGATCGATGCAACCTATGAGCGCGAAGTTGAGCCGGGCGAGATCGTCCTGATCCGCGGCAACAACCTTCGATCCGTGCACGCTCTGCCGTCAACGAAAACGTCCAAATGCATCTTCGAACATGTGTATTTTTCACGACCGGACAGCATGGTGTTCGGCCGTACCGTGCAAGCCAGCCGAGACCAAATGGGACGGCTGCTGGCAAAGGAAAGCCCGGTCGAAGCGGACATCGTCGTTCCCGTCCCCGACTCGGGAGTAGCGGCAGCAATCGGTTACGCTGCGGAATCCGGGATCCCTTTTGCATTTGGACTGATACGCAATCACTATGTCGGCCGCACATTCATCGAGCCGCAGAAAGCCATCCGGCACTTCGGCGTGAAAGTGAAGCTGAATCCGGTGAAAGATCTCCTCAAGGGCAAGCGCGTAATCCTGATCGACGATTCGCTTGTGCGCGGCACGACGAGCCGCAAGATTGTGAAGATGGTGCGGGCGGCGGGAGCCTCGGAAATCCATATGAGAATCACGTGCCCGCCGACAATGTGGCCCTGCTACTACGGCGTGGACACACCGACCCGGAAAGAATTGATTGCCTCGACGCACACTCTTGAAGACATTCGTATTCGCATCACGGCGGACTCTCTCGCCTAACTCAGCCTCCAGGGATTACTGCAGGCTGTGAACGCAAAACCGAACGAGTTTTGCTCGGCGTGTTACACCGGAAAGTATCCGCTCGATTTCGTCGATGTCATTCCGGACGCGAAGGAAGCGGAACGTCAACTTGATCTCTGGGAAGAGTCCCTGAAGAAAACCTAAATGAGCGGCGGAATCACGTACAGGGACGCAGGCGTCAATATCGATAACGCCAACTCGGCGGTTAAACGTATCCGGGGCCTGGCGCGCGCCACATACACGCCCGGGGTTCTGTCCGACATCGGAAGCTTCGGCGGCATGTTCGCCTGCGACTTCGGCATGAAGGAACCCGTGCTGGTGTCCAGCACGGACGGCGTCGGAACCAAGCTGAAAATTGCGATGATGATGAACCGCCACAACACCGTCGGGGCGGATCTCGTGAATCACTGCATCAACGATATCCTCGTGCAGGGCGCGAAGCCGCTGTTCTTCATGGACTACTTCGCGACCGGTAAGCTCGATCCGGACGTTGTGGTTTCCGTGGTCGAAGGCGTTGCCAATGGCTGTAAGGCGGCCGGCATCGCCTTGCTGGGCGGAGAGACGGCGGAAATGCCGGGCTTTTATGCGGATGGCGACTATGACATCGCCGGTTTCATCGTCGGCGTCGTCGATCGTTCGCGAATCCTGGACGGAAAGTCGATCCGTCACGGCGACGTGTTGGTTGGTCTGCCGTCCGCAGGCCTCCACACCAACGGGTATTCGCTGGCTCGCAAATTGTTCTTTGAGGTCGCGGGCCTTACCGTGGATTCATCCGTCGAAGGCCTGGAGACGACAGTTGGTGAAGCGCTCCTGAAGCCTCACCTCAACTACGAGCCCGTCCTTCGAAAAGCTCTCGCTGCCGGACTAATCGAGGGACTTGCACACATCACGGGCGGTGGGCTCACGGAGAACCTCGACCGCATTCTTCCTCAGGGATGTGAAGCACAGATCCAGCTGGGATCCTGGCCTGTGTTGCCGTTGTGCCAGGTAATGGCGCGAATCGGGAAGATCGACCCCATGGAAATGTTGCGTGCAACCAACATGGGCATTGGAATAGTCGCCGTCGTGCGGCCTTCCAACGTCAACGCGTTCATCGCTACCCTGGAAACTCCCCACTACGCCATAGGGCAAATCATTCCCGGCGAACCGAGGGTCAGCTATCGCGCATGAAGATCCGGCCTCGCAATCGCCGGATCGGAATTCTGCTTTCGGGCCGGGGATCCAACTTTGAAGCTATCGCCGTGAACGTCGCATCGGGAAAGCTTCGTGCAGAGATTGCAGTCGTCATCAGCAACGTCGAATCGGCGCCGGGGCTGGAGCGCGCTCGCAGCCGCGGTCTGAAGACGCTGTTCATCGCCTCAAAAGGAAAACTGCGCGAATCCTTCGATGCCGAACTGGTGAAGGCGCTGGAAGCAGCGGATGTCGGGCTGGTCGTGCTGGCGGGTTTCATGCGGATCTTCAGTAACGTCATGCTTCAGGCATATCCGAATCTGATTCTGAATATCCATCCGTCGTTGTTACCGTCGTTTCCCGGTCGTGATGTGCAGCAGCAGGCACTCGATCACGGTGTAAAGTTCAGCGGCTGTACCGTGCATCTGGTGAACGATACCCTCGACGGCGGGCCGATCGTGCTTCAAGCGGCCGTGCCCGTGCTCGACGCAGACAGTGCGGATTCGCTTGCGGCACGAATCCTTGTCGAA
>DASTBJ010000012.1:0-4203 GCA_035712125.1 Terriglobia bacterium | reverse complement strand
TCGGGTACATCGAGTTGCCCCATTCGCCACGCGCCTGGTGAATATCGGAGTGACAGATGCCGCAGTAATCGACCTGCAGAAGCACGTCGTGGGCGCCGGGCTCGCGCCGTGTGAAGTTAAAAGGTTCGAGCCTGGACTTTGGCCCGTGAGTGGCGTAACCGCGCGCAGGTAGCATGGCGTTGTTCCTTTCGTGAACCCATGACTATAGCGCTCCGTTCCAGTTCGAAATCAAGCGAGAGTTTTACACCGAGTGAAGAGCAATTCGGTTTCCTTCGCTGTCCACGACGACGGCCCGAAAACCGAATGGCGCGATCGAATGAATTTCCGCAACAATCCTCCCGCCGTATTTTTCGACGGCCTTGAGTGCTTCCTCAAGGCGGCCGTCTGCATTCAGATAGAGCAATGGTCCGCTTTCCGACGGTTTTGCATCCATGTTCTGGACAAGGGAACCTCCCACTGATCCTTCGCCATGGGGCAGGGCAGCGACGGCGGCGCCGGGCCCCGCCTGCTCCTTCTTCAGCGTGATTCCCAGCACGGCGGAGTAGAAGCGTACAGCGCGATCGATATCCCGCACGGGGATGTCGAACCAAACAACCTGATGACGTGCAGGGGCAACCACAGGACGCTGCGGAGCTTTGATGTCAGGTTCCGGCCACTGCACGTCGTCAGGAAGCTCAATGCGGCGGCGCGGAGGCAACTCGTCGTCTATTTCATGACGCGTGATTGGCGCTGGCGCTTTGACCTCCGGTTCCTGCCGGCGAACGTCGTCGGTAAGCTCAATGTGGTGACGCGGAGGTAACTCGTCGTCTATTTCATGACGCGCGCTGGCCGCTGGCGCAGGTGTTGCCGGCGGCGGTGGCTCGTATGCTCGCGCTGCAGGTATCGGTTCCTCTTGTTTCGGCGCTGGTGAGACAGCTTCAGGTTCCAGAAAGGAGCGCCACGACTGTTTTGTCGTCGCTGCCGGTTGCGGCGGGCTTTTCGGTAGAAACTCCGACAAGTCCTCGAACCCCAGAGATTCCGGCTCGGGTTGCGGGCGATCGAAATCGCTGGCCCTCGACCGAGATGTCTCCGCCGGTTCCTTTCGCAAGCTTCCACCCGATTCGTGCCAGACATGCCAGCCGCGTTGCCGTACGTATCGACGGATAGCGCCGGTGTCGACTCCATACCGCAACATTCCCCGCGCCCCAAGATCCACACGTTCGTAAAACTCCCATGCCCCGGAACAGGTATCGGTGGGCAGGTTGGACGCCGTTTCGTAACGGGTGGCCCCGTATACCTTGGGTTGTGTCTTGCATCGGAAAATATAGAGCTTCATGCTGAGGTTCTTCTCCCTGCGCTTTCTCGCGTGCACGAGTGTACTGAAGGGACATTCCAGGTAAATTTTGAAAATTGGGCGGTCTGGAAACTACTCGATTGTGGTCGTCAATAGAACGAAGTCGTATCCGAAATGGATTAGCGCGGAGGTCGTTGTGTTGGTCCGATTGCGCACCAGGCCGAAGAGCACACCAAGGAGAAACACTTGAATCAGCGCGTCGAAGTTGTACTGGAAGGCATGAACGGAAGTGAACATCAGAGCCGGCAGCAGAATCCCCAGACGCGGTTGAAGAACTCCGCGGAAAACGATCTCTTCTCCCAGGCCTGCCACGACTGAGGCAATAAACGCGGCGATTGGCCCCGCCGTGAAGCTGAAGAGCTGTTTGATCGCTTCCTCGTCCGTTATCGGCCACCCCAGAGCTTTCCAGAGTAATTCAATGCCGTGGCCTAGAAGTGGCATCACCAGAAGCAATGCCCCCACCATCACGGCACTAAACACGAGCTGGCGAAGAGTCGGCCGTTCCAATCCCAGCCGATGCTGCGCTTCGCGAAGCGTTCGACGCTGCGGATAGCCCACGGCAACGAAGGCCGCTGGAAATCCCCATACCAGCATGTAAAACGTGCTTCGGAGTTGTTCGTCGTCAGGCGGCAAAGCCATGCCACCGTCTACCTGTAGCATAGGTAGCAGGGGTGGTTCGCCAACCGCCACAAGGGGAATGAGGCACATCAGGGTGACGGCCATGACCGTCGCCAACGCGGTAGCGTGGACGAACGAGTGCGGATCCGTATTGGTCAGGACGGCCGCCTTCCTTCTGATCGCGGGTAGGAAACATGCCAGACTGATACCGCCTGCGATCAACAACCCCAGAACTGCACCCAGAATCCGAAGACCCTGTTCGAGCGTAGGGAATTTTTCCGAGGCCGCCTGTACGGCCGCAGGATCGAACTCGGTGATAGGGCCAAGGGCAGGCAACGCTATTGCGGCAATGGTCACCAAGATAGCGACAAGAGCTGTGGCGCTGTTCACCACGAACCAATAGATCATTGTCAGGGCTCTTGCCACGCGGGATTTCAACTCGGCGCTATAGGCAAGAACGGCAAGGATCACGAACGGAATCGCGAAAAGACCGGTAACCGCGAAAGCGCCGAATTCGCCTCCCAGAATGAACATCAGGAGATAGACCACTCCCGCTCCCGCGGCGGCAGCAATGTGCCGAGTAGACAGTCCCGGCGCTGCCGGCATTTGCGTGGAGTAAACATCGGGCGTCTCGCGCTGAGGGTCGCTGGATGGATTCACAGGCTCGGGGAATAGTGGCTCAGGCGTTTCGTTCACGGTCTGTGCACAATAGCACGCCGGCATTCCGTGACGCCGGAGGATTTACTTCACAATAACCCGCAGGAACCGCCGTTTCCCGACCTTGAAGGTATGTTCTCCGGGGGCTGAAAGCTGAAAATCTGCTTTGATATTCGTGACGCGCTGACCGTCCAAATGAACGGCACCGGATTCGATCAACCGCTGCGCTTCGGTAACGGATGGTGCGAGTCCGAGCGAGGCGAGCAACTTCGTAAGCTTCATTGGCGTCGTGCTTACCGCCAGCTCCTTCGTTTCGATATCTGCCGGCATCTCTTTCTGGCCGAACACGCTCCGGAAGTTCTCTTTCGCAGCTGCCGCAGCTGCGGCGCCGTGGTACTGCGTAATGACGGTCACCGCCAGGTCTTCCTTCACTTCTTTCGGGTGCCGGCTCTTCATCGCTTCGATATCGCGCATCGACACATCCGTCGCCAGTTCCCAGTACCGCCACATGAGATCGTCGGAAATCGACATGATCTTGCCGAACTGGTCGTTGGGCGCATCGTTGATTCCAACGTAGTTGTCGAGGGACTTGCTCATCTTCTGTATGCCGTCGGTCCCTTCGAGCAGCGGCATGGTCAAGACAATCTGCGACTCCTGTCCATACTCGCGCTGAAGATCCCGGCCGACGAGCAGGTTGAACCTCTGGTCGGTGCCTCCGAGCTCCACATCGGCCTCGAGGGCTACCGAGTCGTAACCCTGAACCAGGGGATATAACAATTCATGCATCGAAATCGGAAGCTGGTTCTTCAGGCGATTTGCGAAGTCTTCACGCTCAATGATTCGCGCGACGGTGTAGCGCGCGGCGAGTTTGATGAATCCATCTGCGCCGAGACTGGACATCCACCGGCTGTTGAAGTCAACGACGGTACTTGTCGGGCTAAGGATCTTAAAAACCTGCTGCTTGTAGGTCTCCGCGTTGACGAGAATTTCTTCCTTCCTGAGCTGCTTGCGCGTGACGTTACGGCCAGAGGGATCGCCGATGAGCGTCGTGAAGTCTCCGATCAAGAAGATCGCCGTGTGGCCGAGATCCTGGAAGTGTTTCATCTTCCGCATCAGGACCGTGTGACCCAGGTGGATGTCCGGCGCCGTGGGATCAAAGCCGGCCTTGACGCGAAGCGGTTTGCCGGTTTTCTGCGCGCGTTTGAGCTTCTCGACGAGCTCTTCCTCGCGAATGATCTCCACAGCCCCCTTTCGGAGGTACTCGAGCTGCTCGGGGATCGGAATTGAGCGGAAGTCAGGCATTGTACGAAATAAGAAGGGAGAGAAATTTTGAAATTGGACGAATCCTGCATGTCAAATCCGAAATTGGAAATCTCAAATTGGACGTCCAATTTAAGGTTTCCAATTTCGGATTTGAAATGCAGGATTCGTCCAATCTCAAAATTTCCCCCACCGACTGGCCCGATTTTCGTCGCGTCTTCGCTCGACGAAACGCATAGCAAGGTCGGGGCCTCATAGTAGGATAATCCGCAAATTTCTCGGAGCCGGATATCGTCAATGTTCTGCCTGCGGGTGAGGTAAACAATGATCAAGTG
>DASTBJ010000011.1:0-6177 GCA_035712125.1 Terriglobia bacterium | reverse complement strand
GGCGGTGGTCTGCGCACTGCCTTCCGCTCTACCGAAACCGCGCCGGATAGCGATGCCTACCGCAAGGACTTCACGCTCGAGAACATCCGTCTTTATGTCAATGCGCAGCTTCACACGAATTTCCAGGCGGAATTCAACACGGAATACGATGGGTCCGGCGAGATACATGTGTTGGACGCAGTGGTCAAGTACTCCGGCAGCCCGTACTTCAACATTTGGATGGGGCGCCATCTGGTGCCTTCAGACCGCGCGAACCTCGATGGACCGTTCTTCCTGAACGCTTACGACTATCCCGGTCTTGTATCCCGCTATCCGGGGATCTTCGCCGGCCGTGACAATGGCGTTCTCGTCAACGGCGAAGTCAAGGGCGGCAAGTTCAAGTACGCGTTCGGCATCTACGAGGGGATGGAATCCATTGGTTCCTCAGAAACATTACTTTACGGGGGAAGGGTCGTTGCCAACTTCCTGGATCCCGAGCCCGGCTATTACAACAGCAGCACATACTATGGCGAGAAAGACATCCTCGCGCTGGGTTTTGCATTCCAGCATCAGGGCGACGTCATCCTCGTCAACGGCACTCCCGAATCCTTCACGGGCTACAACTTCGACCTCCTGTTTGAGAAAAAGGTTTCCGAAATGGGCGCCTTTTCGGTGGAGGGTGCGTGGTACAACTACGACTATCAGGAGATCGTTGCCGCCGGCGACGGCTCCGGCTATCTCGCCGAAGGCGCATTCCTTTTCGGCAAGCAACTCGGTATCGGGAAGCTTCAGCCCTTTGTCCGTTACCAGGACTTCCGTGACGCTTCCATCCTCGACACCGGTGTGAACTACATCATTCGCGGCCACAATGCCCGCCTGAGCGCCGTCTGGGGCGTGATGGATCCCGGTTTTGGGGACGCCAAGTCGAACCAGTTCACCTTTGGAACGCAGTTTCAGTTCTAGGACGAGCTTCGAGACCTAAAACAAACCCCGAACGAAAGGATTATGCTCATGTTGAAACATCTAAGGACGAGGGGCCGAGCCGTACTGCTCCTCGCAACGTTTACATTACTGGCGTTCGCTGCAGCGAGCTGCACGAACGAAGCCGAACCGGTGAAGATCGGGATACTCCATTCGCTCACCGGTACGATGGCCATCTCCGAAACCTCTTTGCGAGACGCCGTGCTCATGGCTGTTGATGAGATCAACGCCAAGGGCGGCGTGCTTGGCCGCAAGATCGAACCCGTGGTCGTAGACCCGGCATCCAACTGGGACCTGTTTGCTGAAAAGGCCCGTCAGTTGATCAGCCAGGACAAAGTGGCCGTCGTCTTTGGCTGCTGGACCTCGGTCAGCCGAAAGTCCGTACTCCCCGTTTTCGAGTCATTGAAAGGTCTGCTCTTTTATCCCGTCCAGTATGAGGGCGAGGAACAGAGCCCCAACATCTTCTACACGGGCGCAACGCCGAACCAGCAGCTCATCCCGGCTGCCGAATTCATGATGAGCAAGGAAGGCGGGGCTAAGAGGAAGTTCTACCTGCTGGGAACCGACTACGTATTCCCCCGCACGGCGAACAAAATTCTCAAGGCGTATCTCTTGTCCGTTGGCGTCCCGGAGAAGGACATCATCGAAGAGTACACGCCGTTCGGCCACGCCGACTATCAGACGATCGTCGGAAAGATCAAGGAATTCGGCAAGGCAGGAGATGCCGCGGTGCTCTCCACAATCAATGGCGACAGCAACGTTCCTTTCTACAAGGAATTTGCAAACCAGGGAATGACCGCCGACAAGGTTCCAATCATGGCGTTTTCGGTTGCCGAAGACGAACTCCGTTCCATGGAAACCGAGCACCTTGTCGGACATCTCGCGGCGTGGAACTACTACCAGTCAATCGATACTCCGGAAAACAAGGCTTTCGTCGACGCGTTCAAAGCTTATGCGGAAGCGAAAGGTCTGCCCGGCGGCAAGAATCGCGTGACCGACGACCCCATCGAAGCAGCCTATTTCGGCGTTTACGTCTGGAAGGCTGCGGTTGAGAAGGCCAATTCATTTGAGGTCGACGCCGTCGTTCCTTCAGTCCTCGGTCTGGAGTTCGATGCTCCCGGTGGCAAGAAAAAGATGCATGCGACGAACCACCATACGTTCAAGCCGGTTTACATTGGCAAGATCCGTGCCGATGGCCAGTTTGATGTCATCTCCAAGTCTCCGGGTCTGGTCGAGCCGGAGGCATTCAGCCACTACCTCAAGGAAGAACCCAAGGTCAGCGAAAAGGCTGAAGAGAAGAAGTAAATGATTCGAACTGTTGTTTCTGCGCTTCTGGCGCTGCTGACGGCATTCTCTTCGTTCGTCGCCGCGCAGAGCAGCGCCCCGATTTCTCCGGAACTGAAACAACAGTTCGAGCAATTGATTGGCAAAGAGACGGAATCACGCGCCGCGGCCTACCCCGTGTTGGAAAAATCGGGCAACGGCGCGCTGGTTCCTGCCCTGGAAGCCTTCCGCAGCGGTCTCCTGGAACGCCGGACCGATGGAAGGCTTGTCATCTATCTGTCTCGCGTCGACGTGAACGGACAGTCGATGTTTCCGATTGCTGACGCGTGGACACTTGAACCTCTCAAACAAACAGACGGATCGCCCCTGTATGCTCCCGGGCTCAGCAGTGGAATGCTGAAGTCCGATAGTTCCAATGCCGACAGTCTCGCTCGACTTATTGCCGTCCTGTCGGTTCACCATCCCGATCCCGAAAAACGCCGGAATGCCATCATCGACGTCGCAAACCGTGTCGACCGAACACTGCTTGCCGATCTCCAGGAGCAACTCAAAACAGAGTCCGCCGGCGAAATCGCCACGACACTGCGCGAGTCCATCGCGCGCATCCAGCTTGCCTCAGGATCAGCGGAAGAGCGACTCGCCGCCGTCAAAGTTCTCGAAGAACTCGGAACGTCGCGCGGTCTTGGCGATCTCAGGGCTGCGCTCGACACCGCACGCGAGGCGGCAAATGTACCGCTTGTTGAGGCGATCGAAGGAGCGCTGGCGACGGTTGAAAGCTACCAGTGGAAAGTGCGCATGGTGCACCACACGTTTGCCGGCCTCTCGCTGGGAAGCATTCTGGTGCTGCTGGCGCTGGGTCTTTCGATCATCTTCGGTCTCATGCGCGTCATCAACCTCGCCCATGGCGAGTTCATGATGGTTGGCGCCTACACCGCGTTTGTGGTTGCCGAATTCTTCAAGGCGTATGTACCGGCTTCGCTGTTCAACTATTACTTTGTGCTCGCGCTGCCGCTCGCATTCCTGGTGACCGGACTTGTTGGAATGTTGTGTGAATTCGCGGTGATCCGGCATCTTTATGGACGGCCGATTGAAACCTTGCTCGCAACCTGGGGAATCAGCCTGCTGCTGATACAAACAGCACGTTTGATTTTCGGGGATACGACCTCCCTGACGCCTCCAGGCTGGCTGCAAGGTGGCTGGGAGGTCGCCCCGGACCTCGTGCTTCCATTGAATCGCGTTTTCATCATCGTGTTCTGCGCCGCGTGTATCGTCGGCGTCTATTACCTGGTACAGCGTACACGTTTTGGCCTGCTGCTTCGCGCGACCACGCAGGATCGGCCAATTGCGGCCGCGCTTGGTGTCCCCACGCGCTGGATCGACGGACTGACATTCGGTTTTGGAGCCGGACTGGCAGGCGTTGCCGGCGCCATCGTCCCGCTGTTCGACAAACTCAATCCGAACATGGGGCAGGGTTACGTTGTAGACAGCTTCATGGTCGTCGTTGTCGGCGGTGTAGGGAAACTGGCCGGCGCGATCACCGCCGGCGGAGCGCTCGGATTCCTGACCAAGTACATCGAGCCCTTTCTTGAAGCGGTATACGGCAAGCTCGCCGTCCTCGGTCTGATCATCCTCTTTCTTCAATGGCGACCCTCAGGACTGTTCCCGCATCGCGGGCGGCTGGCGGAGGACTAGTGGCAGCAGTGGCAGACAAGGTTCCACGTATTCCTCCCTTTGTGCCGCAGCCCGTGACTGTGGCTGACGCGGAGATTCTTCGGTTTAGAAAGAAAGCAATTCTCGGCCTGCTCATCGTCGTGTTCATGTTGATCCCCGTCCTCAACCTGCTTGGCGTTATTGACCCGCATGTTCTGAACCGGCTCGGCCGGTATCTCTGCTTTGCAATCGCTGCACTCGGCATCGATCTGATCTGGGGATACGCGGGTGTCCTCTCGCTTTGTCATGCTTTGTTCTTCTGCATCGGTGGCTATGCGATGGCGATGCACCTCAGTCTTCCTGAGGGTGGGGGAGACGTCCGGCCGGAATATCACAACATCCCGCAGTTTTTCTTTTTCAACAATGTGGATACGCTGCCCTCATGGTGGCGTCCGTTTGCATCGCTGCCATTCGCCGTAGTCGCAGCATTCGTGTTACCTGCACTCGTCGCCGGTCTGGTCGGATTCTTCATCTTCCGAAACCGCGTGCGGGGAGTTTACTTTTCGATCATTACACAGGCGCTTGCCTGGGGCGCGTTTCTGGCCTTTTCCAGAAATGAAATGCTGCTGGGTGGAACCAACGGTCTGACGAACTTCTTCAAACCACTCAATTCCGAGAACCCCTGGATCCTTGGCCTCTATCTGTTGTCGGCTGTTGTGCTGGTCGCGACTTTCCTCCTGGTACACGCGGTGACCCGATCCCGGCTTGGGCGAGTGCTGATCGCCATTCGCGACAACGAAACACGTCTTTACTTCCTCGGCTACCGGCCCGACGTTTATAAAGCCTTCGCTTTTATCGGCGCCGCTCTCCTGGCAGCACTGGGGGGCATGCTTTACGTCCCGCAGAACGGCATCATCACGCCGAACGTGATGCGTGTGGAAGATTCCATCTGGATGGTGATCTGGGTCGCAGTCGGAGGCCGCGGGCGGCTCTGGGGCGCGATTACCGGTGCGCTGCTGGCGAATTTCACTTACTCCGCACTGACGTCAGATATGCCGAAGGCGTGGCCGTTTATCCAGGCCGGCCTCTTCCTCGCAGCCCTTGCGTTTCCCAACGGCATCTGCGATCTCTGGATCAAACTCGAAGGCGAGATTCGTCAGGGCGCTCGCATTCACCGGACACTTCTGTCGCTGGCGTTCATCGAACTTGCGCTGATTGCGGACAAGCTGCGGGTGATACCGTCTCTGGGCGGAACGGCAATCGCGGGAGTGCAGTTGAAATACTGGCTCATGATCGTCGTTACTATCATTCTGTGTTTTGGACGAGTCGCGCATGCTTCGATTCCCATGCTCGGCATCGGGTGGTTCATCCTTACCGAAGCATTTGGCCTGATGCCGTCTTCATTCAGCGTGTTGAAGTATGTTCTCGTGTTAACCACGATCATCGTGTATGCCTATCTGGAGGGTAACCTCGTTTCCGGGTTCCGATCCCTTCTCAACAAGTTCCGTCGACCGAGACCCAAAGGCGAGGCGGCAACGGTGGGAAATACGCCATGAGTGTCGCCACGAGTGATCTCAGGCTTACCGTCGAGCGGCCCGAGGATGCGATGCTCCGCGTCGAGGATGCCACGGTCGTTTTCGATGGATTCAAGGCGCTCGACATCGATCGCTTTTCAGTCCGGCGGAATGAAGTTCGCGTGGTAATCGGGCCAAACGGGGCCGGAAAGACGACATTGTGCGATGTCATCAGCGGCAAGACCCGGCTCAAGTCCGGCAAAATCTATTTCAATGGCGCCGATATCAGCCGGCTGCAAGACTTCGAGATCGCGCGTCGCGGCGTCGGTCGGAAGTTTCAAACGCCCGCCGTATTCGGCAGCCTCACCGTCCAGGAGAACCTCGAACTTGCCGCACCCATTTCCAGGAGCGTTCTTCATGCCTTGTACCGAAAGACCGCTGACGCAGACCGGGACAAAATCCGCGAGGTGGTAGCCGCTGTCGGCCTCGAATCGGTCATCGATGTCCAGGCACAGTATCTGAGCCACGGCCAGCGACAGGCTCTCGAGATCGGAACCTTGCTGGTGTCCAACCCAAAGCTCCTTCTGATCGATGAACCTGCTGCGGGCTTGAGCGATGAAGAAACGGGCTCAATGGCAACGTTGATACGCAAGCTGGCCACCGGCCACACGGTCATTGTTATCGAGCATGACATGGGCTTTGTCCGGCAACTCGAAGCGGACATTACGGTCCTTAACGAGGGCAAGATCCTCGCAGAGGGTCCGATGGC
>DASTBJ010000010.1:0-2909 GCA_035712125.1 Terriglobia bacterium | reverse complement strand
TTTACATTTTTTCGCGTTCGCGAAAAATGTAAACAACTAGTCTGACCCCGATTTGATCCTGTCCGCGGGTTATCCTCGTACCATGCGGGTGATAGGCGAACCGGACATGACTGCGATGAGTCTGTCCGCCGCACGGTTCGTCGCTGAGGTCGTCGCCGCATCCCCGAAAGCCGTCCTTGCGTTGCCGACGGGCCGTACGCCGCTCGGCATGTATCGCGAACTGGTCCGAATGTACGCAAACGGAAGCATCGACTTCTCTCAAACACGCATCTTCAACCTCGACGAATACCTGGATATACCTCAAACCGATGAGCGCAGTTTCAATCGCTACCTGCAGAGAAATTTCCTCTCGCTCATCAACGTCCCGAAAACGAATGTCATTCTCCTCCCCTCAACTGCAGACACCGCCGCCTGCGAAAAGCATGAACACGCAATTGCAAATGTAGGTGGAATAGACCTCCTCATCGCCGGAGTAGGTACTAACGGTCACATTGCCTTCAACGAACCCGGATCAGCAGTCGAATCGAGAACACGGATTGTCGAGCTCGCGGCGTCGACAATGACGAACATGCGGGCAGTGTTTACAAGTGGTCCGGTGCCCGCCCGAGCGGTCACGATGGGCATCGGCACCATACTCGAGGCGAGAAGAATTCTCGTCCTGGCTTCCGGGCAGTCCAAAAGGCATGCGCTTGCGGGACTGTTGCTGGGGCCGGTGACCAGAGACAATCCCGTTTCAGCCTTGCGGCTTCATAAAGATGTCACAGTAATCGCAGATCAGGAGGCAATGGGAGACGCATGACGCACTCAGTGCGTCATGGCATAGATCATGAAGTTGAGCCCCATGCGGTAGGCCTGGCCGGAATACTTCACCGGGTAACACGGAAGGTCCATATATTCCCATGCGTCGCCGAGATCCGAGTTATAGGTCACCAGAACCATGAGCCGGTCATCGTCGTCGGATATACCGTACACAACCGGATTCCGGTCACGGTTGTCTTCCCACGTTTGTCCATCATTCGCACATCCGTTGCCCCGATTGGGTATCTGCATGACTTCGTTGATATCGAAAAAGGTGTGGAATACAGGGTGCGAGAGCGGCAATGGCTCCAACTTACGATCCGGGAAAACCTTAAAAATCTGGTCTTCGAAGTTCGCAAACTCATCCGGTCCCCAGAAGTCATCGACATGCATGAACCCGCCGCGAAGCAGATACTCGCGCAGTCGCGCGGCGTCGTCATCATCCAGAAACATTTGCCCGACTTCGACCGCGTAAACGAAGGGAAACTTGTAAAGGTCCTTGTCATGAATCTCCAGAACATTCGGATCAGGATGAACGCGAATTCCGGTAAGGCGATGGATTGCGCCCATGAACTTGCAGTCGCCTCCCGGATAATCCGTGGCCCAGCCCCAGCCCTGTGGCGGAAAGAAATTCCCTCCGCCGAATTCAGGACATCGGAACTGGATCGCGGGCGGCGCCATAGTGACTCCTCTGCCTCTGCCTCTGCGTCCCCCGAAGGGATTCTGCGTGTAAACCAGACGTGTGAAATAAAACGTCGGAGCCTGATCGGGAAAATCGACGGGGACCTGAGGCAACGCGAGAGGCGATGCGCCTGCGACAAGAACCAACACCAAGATAACAAGGGCCTTCTGCGTATTCCTCATGCGCCTCTAAAGTTGCCCAGACTCTATCACATGATTGTTATCAGTCGGACTTGAGCGGCCAGAACCCCAGGAATTCGGCATGGTAAATAAGAAAAGGAAACGTGACGCTCAACAGAGCGGACGCAAGCCAGAGCTCAGACTCATAAGAGGGTAGCCCAGAGCCCAGCGTTCCGGTGACGACACCCGCAAGCCTGGTGTACAACATCGCCAGCCCCGTACCGACGACTGCCGCACTGATGGCGTTCGCCAGTCCCTTTGCCGGCTGCGTCAAACTTCCAAACAGTGAGTTCTGGAGCATATTCAAGACAACAATCGTCCCGAAGATGAATGGAATCGGCACCCGAACCAGGAATTGCACAACATCCATTTGAAGGATGCGCGTGCCGACCAGATAGAGAATCGCGCCTAACGCAAGCACGACTGCCGTCCAGACAAGCCCGAGTGTAGGCTGGCGCATCAACCCCGGTGACGTTGTCAGCGGCCACAGGTCGAAGTGCAGAAAGAGAAACATTATCGATAACGACGTCACATAGAACACCAGAACATTCCAGGCAGGAAACAGTCCATGAGGATCCAGCGAAGCCACGTAAACCGGCGCGCCGCTCATGAACTCGTAACTGAACAGGACGCGAAACAATAGAGCGTTGATCGCATAGCTGAATACAATCGTTACCAACCCTGCCGCTACGGGATTCTTCAAAACTGCATTGAAAGGCCAGCCGCCCCACATGATGGCACACCAGAACATCACCACGACCGAGACCACCGTGAACTGAACGAGCATTGGGCTGGGGCCAAGCCCGCCACCAACAGTCCGGTGCAACACAGGCACGACGACGGCCCCGATGAGAGCCGTGACGACGATGAGCAGAATTCCTCTCAACGGTTGCCTGTTGTTCGCTGCCCAGGCAGGATGCTTGCCCTGCCACAACACAGCTACCGCAATCTGCGCGGGGATAAGGCACATAAGGCCAAAGGACAACCAGCCAGAGAATGTTTCGAATGAAAACAACGAGATCAGCGCCAGCGAGATCGTGATGATCAACACCGTAGCCACGATTCCGAGCAAAGGCTGTTTCATCAAATCATTTGCACTGAAAACTTGACGCGACGTTGGTGTCGCCTGTGCCCTTGTACTGGGCGACCTGCGGATATGGACAAAGCGGCCGCGTCCGATCCACGACTCCGTTTGTTGCGTGAGAAGCAGGAATGGAATCCGGCGCGATCCCCTTATCTCTCCATTGGTC
>DASTBJ010000009.1:0-2200 GCA_035712125.1 Terriglobia bacterium | reverse complement strand
CGATTTGTCGTTTAGGGAATCGGGTTTACGTCGAGCCAATCTTACTCATAACTGAACACTCCAAACTCGCGACTTCCGGCCCTGGCTGCCGCTGGACTATACTTGGCCGAACTCAACTCAACGGAGAGTTGTGCCAATGGCGGCAGCGAAGATCGTTCTATTCACGATGTTGTGTTTCTGTGTTTGTGCCAACGCGCAAACCCAAACGCTCGCCGTGTACCCCAGTCATGCGGATCAGTTGAACAGCATGACCACACACTCTCTCAATCTCGAATTAAAGCGTCTTCTCTCTCCGGCTGGAATCGATCTGGAATGGCGAAGTCACGACAGAAACGCCACCGTCCCGTCTGTGGAAGGCAGGCTGATCGTCGGGACATTTGAAGGGGGATGCTCGACAGAATCGTTATCTGCAATGCAAGGCGTCGGGCCGCACGCGAGAACTCTCGCGGAAACATCGATTTCCGGCGATCGCATTCTCCCGTACTTTACGCTCGACTGTACGCACTTGATCCGCATGCTGAACCCACTACTGCAGCCCCTGAGCGTTCCGATGCGAGAACGTATTCTCGGGCGCGCTCTGGCTCGGGTAATCGCCCACGAGATCTATCACATCGTCGCCGACACCACGGAACACGAAGAGGCAGGACTGGCCAAAGCACAATTGAGCGCCCGCGAACTCGCAGCAGAGCGATTCGACCTTAGTCCCGCCAGTCTTCAACGGATTCGAGCAGCATATCGGGTGGGGCCCCCTGCAATTCCGATTGTTCGTCTGATGCCTCCTCCCGCGGCACAAAGGCGGTAGGCTGTCTTCGCCTCCCCTTGCGATGCAGTTCCTCTGCAAGGATGATCGCTTCGGCCAGACTTCTCATCGGCTTCCGAAGCCGTCGGCTCTCGCCTCGCAAATGCAGGTACGCCTCCTCTTCCGTAAGACCGTCGCGATGCTGCAATATGCCCTTGGCGCGTTCAACAATCTTTCTCGCCTCCAGCGTGCGCTTCATCTGCAGGGCTTCTGACATCAGCCTGGCATTTTCAAGCGCAAGGGCAGCCTGTCCGGCAACGGCCCGCGCAAATCGTGTTTCCTCGTCCGTAAACGGATTTCTCTCTGCCTGCACGTAGATGTTCAGCACACCGATGACAGACTGTGACGCGATCATCGGTACCGACATCAGCATAACGGTCTTTGGGAGGGAGGACAGGTCCGGAAACGCCTCTGCAGCAGGGATGTCTTCAACAATAACGGTTTGCCTTTCCCGTACGACACGCCCAATCGGTGTTCCATCGACAGGCACAGGCCGCATGTTGTCGCATCCGGGAGCGGAATAACGGGCAGACTTGATGGTCAGTTCCTGTCTGCTTTCATCGAAAATCATGATCGAACAAAGCGGCGAATCGAACGTCTGAGCCACCATTTCTGAAATCGTCTGAAGGATCCGGTCCAGATACCCTTCCGCCGAAATCGTGTCGCCGACGGCCGCAAGAATCTCCACCTTTCGGGCCGCGGAACGTGACTGCTCCATGAGACGGGCTCTCGCTATGGCGCCGCCCATCTGCTCGGCAACGTAGCTAAGCAGCGCAACCTCGTCCGCAGTATGGAAGCGCACATTTTTGTGATGCACGTTGATCACGCCGATCACTTCACCGCCACTGATCAGCGGCACCGACAGAAGGGATTCATACGTGTCTTCCGGGAGTGATGAAAACGCCTTGAACCTGGGATCGGAAGATGCGCGCGAGGAGAGAGCAACCACGGATTGATGCTCCGCCACCCATCCGGTGACACCTTCGCCTATGCGAAGCCGTATATTCCCGATTTCCAGTTCATGGGGGAGTTGCGACGCACAGAGCACGATCTCTCCAGCCGATTTGTCCAGCAGATACACGAGGCATGCGTCGCAGCCAGTAACGGAGACAACAAGACCGATCAACTCTCCGAGCATTCGATCCAGTGTTAGCCCTGAGCTTACAATCCCGCTGACTCTATGAAGGAGGGCGAGCTGCCCGCCATCTTCGAGGCACCTTTCCAAATCATCAGTGGTCATCATTCGCTTTCGGCTCACGATTATTTCCCCCGCCCTTCCTATGGCAAGCACTCTTCCAAATTTCCTGCGCCGCAAATCCTTTGTATTCATTCGCTGTCACACCGGTCGAACCCGAACCAATACAGGAATGCTGGAAATTTCCGTGAGCAGCTACAAGTCTG
>DASTBJ010000008.1:0-5721 GCA_035712125.1 Terriglobia bacterium | reverse complement strand
GATCTGGAGGCGAAGAGAATGACCGCAACGCACGTGCTCTATCGAGGGCGCCTGCTTCGTGGTCTCAAGAAGCACAAGCGGGCGCGGAAGCCGCGGCAGCATCAAGTTCCGATTCCGGAAATGTTGGAAGTGGTTTTGCAGGACCACATGGCTTCGTCAAGGTTCAAAAAGCCGGAGGATTATTTGTTCCACAAGGACGATGGTTCAGCCGTCGATCCCGATGTGTTCCGTAGCGATGTTCTGTATCCGGTGTTGCGGCAGCTTGGGATCCCCATCCTTCCGCGCGCCAGCGGGTTCCACATGTTCCGGCACACTGCAGCGTCGTTGATTAACAAAGAAACCGGGAATATGAAACTATCCCAAGCTCAGCTGGGGCATGCCAACGTTCAGATCACCGCCGACGTGTACACGCACGTGGACGAGGATCAAAAGCGTAAAGCGGCGGAAGCCTTGGAACGGGGCGTTCTCGGAGAACTGTGAGCATTTTGTGATCATTTGCAGATCAACTCGTCGGTCATTTCGGGTTGGTAATTTCCGCTCATCCCGGCAAGTCCAACAAAAAAGGCCACCTTGCGATGGCCTCATTGCGAAGTTCGGAATTGCGGGGGGAGGATTTGAACCTCCGACCTTTGGGTTATGAGCCCAACGAGCTACCACTGCTCCACCCCGCGTCGTTGAGACTATCAACTATACGAACGGATTGAAGACTCGTCAATGGGGCGGGGAATTACTTCTCCGTATTCGACAAATCTTTTTCTTTGGATGAATCGCTTTGAGGCCCCTGTGTGTCCGGCAACTCGATGACGATTTCTCCCGGCCTTACCAGCTTCAGTTCTTCGCGCGCGCGGCGTTCGATGGCGCGGCGATCGTGGCGGAGTTCTTCGATAGTTTTGCGGTGGGCGTTGTTATCCTCGGTCGCTTTGGCGATTTCCTTGTTGAGCTGCTCCAGTTCCTGGCGGCGTTTCTGGACCGCGAGTGCGCCGCGTTCATCGAATACGGCGAGAAGGAGCATGGCCACTGTCAGCAATCCGAAAACGCCGATGGCGATTCGCGATACCAGACCCTGCATTAACGAGCGTTGACCCATTGCCTTCCGTATTCCAGTAGCGTCGCCAGATCTTCGGGCGACGTCGATTCCGCGTAGAACCGGACCACCGGTTCTGTCCCCGACGGCCGCATTAACACCCAGCTGCCATCCTTGAAGATCAGCTTCAATCCATCCTTCCGGTTCATTTCCGCGACCGGGCGGCCATGAAATTCATGAATTTCCGCTGAAAGCTTCGCTTTCAACTGACCCTGAATCGCCGGATCCAGCCGGATGTTCAGGCGGCGATTATACACAGCACCCACCCGTGAAAAAAGCTCATTCAGCTGATTTTTCAATGATTTTCGGCGACTCGCGACCATCTCTGCCAGAAGCAGGCACGCAAGAATTCCATCCTTTTCAGGAACGTGTCCCCGGATCGAAAGGCCGGCACTCTCCTCACCCCCGAGGAAGATCCGCCCATCCTTTATATACTCCCCGATGAATTTGAACCCGACCGGGGTCTCCAGCAACTCCAGGCCATGGAGCTTCGCCACCCGATCCACCAGATGGGACGTCGCCACCGTCCGCGCGACGCCACCCTTCCAGCCGCGACTCTCGACCAGGTAATCCACCAGTAGAGCGATCAGTTCATTCGGATAGAGAAACTCACCGCCCTCGTCCATCACGCCGAATCGATCCGCATCGCCATCGGTTGCGAGACCAAGTTGGATGCCGTCCTTCTTCATGAGAACTTTCAACTCGACGAGTTGTTCATCCGCAGGTTCGGGATGGTGTCCGCCGAAGTAGACGTCACGATTGGTGTGCAGGATCGTCGCCGGAATGCCGGCATCTGCAAGCACGCGATCAAGGTAGCCGCCACCAGAGCCGTGCATTGCGTCATAAGCGAGCGAGAGTTTCGCATCACGAATTTTCTTCAGGTCGACCTTGGTTGCGAGATCCGATAGATAAGCGGGGCCAATATCGATCGATTCGATGAGCGACGGGTTCGGCTCGGATGTAAACGTCCAGTTGGACGCCTGAAGAGATTCAATCTCGCGTTCGACCTCGGAAGTCACTTCAGGCAGAGCCGGCGCGCCGTCGGCTGTCGAAAACTTGAGACCGTTGTACTCCCCGGGGTTGTGACTCGCGGTCATGTTGATCGCGCCGTCCAGTTGTCGCTGTATGATCGTCCACGCAACAGCCGGAGTCGGAACAGGCCGATCACACAACAGCGTTCGAATACCGTGCGAGGAAAGCACGCGCGCTGACTCGAGAGCAAAGCGATCGGACGCGAACCGAGTGTCGAAGCCAACCAGCGCCGAGGGCGTTCCTGATCGATGACGTTTGATGTAACGCGCAATCGCTTCCGTGGCGAGGCGCACATTCGCGAAGGTGAATTCGTCCGCGATAATTGCTCGCCACCCGGACGTGCCGAATTTAATTTTTGTAGCCACGAGGGAAGGATAAACGACGATGAGCGAGTTCCTGATTGTTTTTGTCACGTGCGAGGGGAGGGATCAGGCTTCTGGCATTGCCGAAAAAGTGGTGGCGGAGGGACTTGCTGCGTGTGTGAATGTCGTGCCGGGTGTGAGGTCGTGCTACATGTGGGAAGGGAAGCAGATGTGGTCGGACGAGGTGCTTCTCATGATGAAGACGACACGCGCCGGGTTTGATCGGCTGGAGAAACGGGTAAAGGAGCTTCATTCGTACGACGTGCCAGAAGTGGTGGGCGTGGGGGTGGAAGCCGGGTTTCAGAAGTATTTGGACTGGGTCAAAAGCGGCGTACGGGAGTGAGGGCTTTTCCAACGGAGACCGCCTATTGGAAAGCTTGCTCCAGATCTGCAATAAGATCCTTTACATCTTCTATCCCGACCGATATGCGAACAAGACCATCCGTTATACCAAGTTTGCGTCGCTGCTCTGGAGGAACGGACGCGTGGGTCATTGTTGCCGGATGCGAGATCAGCGTCTCGACACCGCCGAGACTTTCGCCAAGCGCACAAAGCCGCACCCGCGAAAGAAATCGCTTCGCCTTTGCGAGCGAACCGAGGTCGAAGGCGATCATTCCGCCGAAACCCGACATCTGGCGTTTCGCGAGCGCGTGACCGGGATGTGACGAAAGCCCCGGGTAGTAGAGGCGCGTCACGTGTTTGCTCCGCGAAAGGTACTTCGCGATCGCCATCCCGTTTTCGTTATGCGCATCCATGCGGACGGGAAGCGTCTTTATGCCGCGCAACACCAGCCATGAATCAAACGGAGAAAGGATCGCTCCCGCCGCGTTCTGGATGAACTGAAGCTGTTCGGCGTCTTCCTTGTGCTTCAGAACGACAATACCGCCAATGCTGTCGCTGTGACCGTTGAGATACTTTGTCGTGCTATGGACGACGATGTCCGCGCCGAGTTCGATCGGACGCTGGAAGTAAGGACTCATGAAGGTGTTGTCGACAACAAGCCGGCACTGTTTCGCCTGGCGGGACTTACTCACCACCCGCGCGACACCGCGGATATCCGTTATCGTCATCAGTGGATTCGTCGGAGATTCGATAAACACCATCTTCGTCTCCGGACGAATCGCGGAAGCCACAGCGGAAAGGTCCGTCGTATCGACATAGGAAAACGTAACGCCGAAATGCCGGACGATCTTGTCGAAAAGCCGAAACGAGCCGCCGTAAACATTCGATCCGCAAATCGCGTGGTCGCCCTGTTTCAGAAGCAATTGGGTGACGGCGGTCTCCGCGGCCATGCCCGACGCAAAGGCGTATCCCGCAACGCCGCCTTCCAGCGCGGTCATATTGACCTCCAGGGCGAGCCGAGTCGGGTTTTGCGTTCGAGCGTACTCGTAGCCCTTGTGCTTGCCGATGCCTTCCTGAACGTACGTCGATGTCTGGTAAATGGGAACGCTAACGGCGCCCGTTAACGGATCGGGCGGCTGCCCGGCATGAATTGCGGCGGTTCTGAAACCCATGAAGCCTCCTCGTGTTCCAGAATACTACTCGCTGAAGTAGTCTTCCTTTTTGATGAGGACGGCGCGCGGTTTGCTTCCATCCGGGGGTCCAACGATGCCGGCGCGTTGCATGCCATCGAGCAGGCTGGCGGCACGGCCGTAGCCGATACGCAGCCGGCGCTGCAGTGCGGACGTCGACGCCTTGCCCATTTCGAGCACGATGCGAACCGCGTCATCGTAGAGCTCGTCGAGTTCGCCATCTCCCTCGGTGCCTTCTTCCACTTCGTCCGCAGGCGCTTCGAGAATGCGCTCGTTATAGACCGGTTTGCCCTGGGCCTTCAGGAACTCCACAACCTTTGACACTTCTTCCTCTGTGACCAGCGAGCCGTGGACGCGCATCAAACGAGACGAACCCGGCGGCATATAGAGCATGTCGCCGCGTCCAAGCAACTGCTCGGCGCCGTTGGAGTCGAGAATGGTTCGCGAATCGACTTTTGACGTCGTGCGGAAGGATATACGCGCCGGGAAGTTCGCTTTGATCAGTCCGGTGATGACGTCCACTGACGGTCGCTGCGTCGCCAGGATAAGATGAATTCCCACGGCTCGCGCCATCTGCGCCAACCGCGTGATCGACTCCTCGACTTCACGCGCCGCTGTCATCATGAGGTCCGCAAGCTCGTCAATCACGATCACGATATACGGCAGCGGCACTGCCGGCTCCTCACCTTCCTCCACGGCGGTAAATCCGGGAATGTCGAGCTGCTTCACCTGGTCGTTGTAGGCCTCGAGCGTGCGGACGCCGCGAGTCGCCAGCTTCTTGTAGCGCGTTTCCATTTCCATAACGGCCCAGCGCAACGCGTTGTTGGCGACTTTAGGTTCGGTGACGACGGGCACCAGCAGGTGCGGGATGTCCTGGTAGAGACCCAGCTCCAGACGCTTGGGATCGATCATGATCATCTTCACCTGATCCGGTCGCGAGTGGAACAGCAGCGACAAAATCATCGTGTTGATTGAGACGCTCTTGCCGGTGCCTGTTGATCCTGCGGCAAGAAGATGCGGCATCTTCTGAAGATCCGCGACGATGTTCTTGCCGCGAATGTCCTTGCCGAGCGCGAGCGGCAACCTGAAGTTCGACTGTGTGTATTCGGAGGATTCCAGAAGCTCGCGCAGCACGATGGTGGCACGCGAATCGTTGGGGACCTCAATACCGACGGTAGATTTTCCCGGAATCCGATCAATGCGCACGGCTTCGGCTTCAAGCGCCAGCGAAAGGTCGTCGCCGAGTCCGGTGATCTTCGAATATTTGATGCCGGGCTCCGGTTTGAACTCAAACGTGGTTACGACAGGCCCGGGGTGAATCTGCTGAACGGCTCCGACGACTTCAAACTCGGCGGCTTTCTGCTCGAGCAGGCTTGCGCGCGATCGGAGTTCTTCCTCATTGATCTCGCCGCGTGCGATGGCCGTGTGCAGCAGGGTCGTCGGTGGAAAGTCGGTCGGCGTTGACGGTTCGGCGGCGGTTTTCGCGGCACGCCCGCGCTTCTGCGGCGCCGGGGGCTCTTCGCGTTCGGCTATGGAAGGCGCCGGTCGAGGAATGGGTCGAATGACCGTGGGCTCGACAGTTGCCTGCGGCGTGGGCGGCGCAGCCGGTGAAGTGCTCGCAGGAAGTGCAACCGGCTCTCTCGGCGTCATGACAACCTGTTTGCGCGCGCGACGTTCCTCCGCACGCCGCAGCTCAGCCTCGACATGTCGC
>DASTBJ010000007.1:0-2804 GCA_035712125.1 Terriglobia bacterium | reverse complement strand
TTGGATACTGCTTCATACTGCCCTCTGGTTCATGAAAGTTGTTCGAATAGCGCTGGCTGCTGATCGACCACTTTGATTCGCAACCCTTTACGTCGGCCTTGTCTTACCAGCACGGCTTGAAGCTCGCCTCGCTTTACACGCTGCAACACCGTCTGCCGCGAAACGCCGAGTTTCATGGTGGTCTCCAGCATCGGCAGGTAATCCGGTGGCGCCTGCTGCACAATGCGCGCACGCAGCTCATCGGTGATCCGAATCTGCCAAGGCGCACCTGGCGTGACCTGCTCGCCCGCGATGAAACCATCGGCTAGCCAGCGATGAATCGAAGATGTGTTCATGCCCAAAATCTGCGCCGCTTTGCGAATCGAAATGAGCTCGCCAGTGGGCGGCGCAGCGGATAGCTGGAATCGTGGGATGTTGCGGTATCGTCGCAGGCTGCCGACCTGGTTGGCGGTGAAGCGTTCGCCGGTAGCTGTCTTGCGGTCCTGACGATTCAAGATCCCGGCGATGACCTCGTCCGGATAAAGAGCGGCCAAACGCCGGAGCAGGGAGATCGTATCTTCGTCGGTGCGCGGTCCCATCGGCTTGAATCGCGGAACAGGGACATCCAGCGCCGTAATCGCGCCGCCGCGCCAGCGCAGAGTCAGGTGCGCGTGACCTTCGGCTCTTTTGAGATTCAGGATCACTTCATCCAGCAGCGTTCGCAGAAGTTCCTTGCGATCGCGATCCGTGATGGTCGACGCAGTCCAGACTTGACGAATATCGGAGCCGAGCATCTGAATGCGTTTGAGTTGCTCGGGGCCAATCGGATTGGGCCGCTGTTGCTCGCGGCGGTGCAGTTCTATTTCGGCGGCGGCCAGATCGCGTAGGCGATTCTCCCAGTCGGTTTCCAGGCCGCGAGCAACAAGGCGGTTCTCCGGCTCCACGGCCCGGTATCGACGCTCCGCCCGTTCCGCCTCATAACGCGTCCGTTCCACTTCCAACCGCCACTGCGACAAAGCAGCATCGTGATTCGCTTGGAGCTGTTGGACCGAGAGCATGGTTGCTTCTACGGCCGCCGGTGTAACGGCTTCGAGGAAAGCGTTGGCCACGGCTTGCTCGATCACCATTCCGCCGACATTGAGACAGTACACACCACGTCCGTTGACGAGGTCTTTGCCGGCGCAGTGATAACCCGGTGCCGAGTTGCGGCCGCGATAATGAACATGCAGACGGCGGCCACAGTGCCCGCAGGTGGCGAGGCCCTGCAGCAGGGCCGATCCCTCTCTCACTGCGCCCCCAGCCTGATGCGGCTTGGGCCGGGTGTTGGAGTCGAGCCGTGTCTGGTTGGCTTGAAAGGTGACCCAATCGATGAAGCCAGGATGATGATCCTGGATGAGCACAGACCACTGATCCATGGGCAAATGCCGAATGCGTTTTCTGACAGCGCCATTTTCATCAACGTAGCGTTCGTACTTGGTCTTGCCGTAGGTGTAAGCGCCAGCATACACCGGATTGGTCAGAACTTGGTGGAGTGAGTGGTAGGTTGGAGTCACCCAGCGGATCGGACCAGGCATGCCGGCGGGCATCGTCTGCAGCGGAAAAGAGAGACCTTCGGAACGGAACCAGAGCCAGACCCGTCGCGCCGAGCCGAACTCGGCGAACCGCTCGAAGACCGCGCGGATGGCGCCGGTGACTGCCTCGTCCGGATGGAACAAGACTTCACCATCCTGTTCTCCCCAGATGAAGCCCACGGGCAATCCGCGCCGCAGTTCCCCGCGAGCCGCCTTGTTGCGGATACCGCCATCGAGTCGGGCACGAATGATATGAAGTTCTGCCTCGGACATAGTCCCCTTTAAGCCAAGGATCAAACGATCGTTAAAAAGCGCTGGGTGATAAATCCCGTCGTTGTCGCCAATGAGAGTATCGGTGACGCCGCAGAGTTCCAGCAAACGATACCAGTCCGCATTGTTCCTCGCGAGGCGAGAAACTTCCAATCCGAGGACGATGCCGACGTGAGCCAGAGCGACTTCGCTGGTGAGACGAGCGAACCCGGAGCGCTTATCGGTGGTGGAGCCGGACAGCCCCAGATCTTCATCAATGATGACCACTTGCTCTTTGGGCCAACCCAGTTGAGAGGCCCTATCGGCCAGGGCGTACTGGCGGGCGGTAGATTCGCGGTTATGCTCGACCTGGCCCGGCGTGGACTGACGAATGTAAACGCAGGCTGCGCGCTGGGTGTGCGTAGGTTTGATTTTGGAGGGATCAGTCATTGGTCTACTCCTGGTGCTGTTCGCGGGTTGCTTGGACAAGGAGGCGCGCCAGAGTCTCGATGACGATCCGTTTTTGCTCGTCGTCGAACTGCTCCCACAGGTGCGTCTCCGGAATCGGGATATCGTTGAAGTTCAGAATCAGTTGCGGCATGGCCCTCCTGACGTGCCCCAGATATTACCGGCAAGTTAGGGGCGCGGCGCAGAAGAGCATCGATCAGGCCGCGAAGATGTAGCAAGTCATCGAGCGAGCCGACGAGCGGAACAGGTTGTGGGGTGCAGGAGGTGGTTTTGTAGTCCGTCCAGTCAGCGGGGATCAGCGACTTACTGCCGTCTGGCAGAATAAGAACGAATTGCAAACCACCCGGCATGCGGGCTTGACGGAGGACCTCCAGAGATTGTCCGTGGAATGGGTGATGCGAACGCGTGATGGTCACGCGTTCGGGGAAGTGCTGATGATGGGTAGTGTGTCGTGGTTTCCTTTGACACGGTGCGACATTCTATCGTGCTGGAGAAGGTAGCGCGGCGAATTGATGACGATGCGGTCTTGTGGCTCTT
>DASTBJ010000006.1:0-8412 GCA_035712125.1 Terriglobia bacterium | reverse complement strand
ATTTCTTCTCGCGTTTTTCTGATTCGAGCCAGACCTTCCAGTTGAGCCTGAGCCGCAGCGGCCGCCGCAACTCTCGCAATCACCAAACAGTCGTCCATTTGCGGCAGGATATTTTCAGGATGAATTCCTTGCTCGCTTGCGTATTGCGCCAGTTCGCGAGCCGCCGCAATGCACATGCCGTTCGATATCGTCCTGGCCCGGATGTCCAGCACGCCGCGAAACATTGCGGGGAAAACCAGGCTGTTGTTGAGCTGATTCGGAAAATCCCCGCGTCCGGTAGCCACGATGGCAGCACCCGCCTTTCTCGCCTCGTCTGGCCAGATCTCCGGCACCGGATTCGCGCAGGCAAACACGATGGCGTGTGGCGCCATTCCTTGCACCCACTCCGGCCGAATGACGCCTGGACCGGGCTGGGAAAACGCAATGCACACATCCGCGCTGCGAAGGGCTTCCTTGATTCCACCTGTTACGGCGCGAGGGTTCGTCTCACAGCAAACGCGCCATTTGTCATTGAAATGGTGCTGCTGATCTTCAATGTCGTGCCGGCCACGATGCAGCGTTCCTTTGCTGTCGCACGCGATGATCAAATCAGGTTTGAAACCTGCTGCTTTCAGGAGGCGATAACTTGCGACGTTGGCGGCGCCCATACCTATCATGGCAATCCTGACGGACTCTGGATTCCTGTTCGTGATCGTTAAGGCATTCAACAGGCCTGCAAGGAGAGCGGTTGCGGACCCCTGCTGATCGTCGTGCCAGACAGGAATAGACAGTGTCTCGCGCAGGCGATCGAGAATTCGGAAACATTTGGGTTGGGAAATATCCTCGAGGTTGATTCCGCCAAAAGAAGGTTGAATCAGTTCAACTGTCCGGATGATCTCTTCTTCGTTTTGGGTGTTGAGGCAGATCGGAATCGCGTCTACGCCACCAAGGTATTTGAATAACAGCGCCTTGCCTTCCATAACAGGCAGGCCCGCTTGTGGCCCGATGTTTCCCAGTCCCAGAACGCGCGAGCCATCGGAAACGATGGCGATCGAATTCGCTCGATTCGTCTGCGCGTAGACGGCCTCGGGATTCTTTTCGATCGCCCTGCAAGACGCGGCAACGCCGGGGGTGTACCAGATGGAAAAGTCTCGACGATTTTGGATGGGGCATTTCGGTACGACCTGAATCTTGCCCTTGTATAAGGCATGCAGTCGAACAGCCTCGTCTTCATACGTTTGCGTCTTTGCCATTTCCAGTCTTTCAGTGAACTTCGCGCTGGTGAGTCAAACCTTCTGACGGCAACTCGCCTTTGAAGACTTTGTGGCAGCCTTCGCAAGTCAACACTAACCGATCGCCCGCTGCTGACAGTGCGGCGTGATCCTTCTTGTTCGCCGCATCCAATGCGGCAAGCCCCGCATCCGCCAATTCCTTTGAAAATTTGATCCATTCGGGCTTCGTCACCCACGCGGCGTCGGCCTGCCCCGTGCCCGGGATTGTGATCAATGTTCCGGATAGTGTCACTTTCGTTGCGTGATGCTGCAGGTGAAACCAGTCCTCGTCTGTCCTGGGTTTGGTCTTTTCGACGGCGGCGTCCCAGATTTCGTGGCTGGCGTCATCTACCAGGCCGACCATCATCGCGTTGATGCTGAGAGCCGGCGGCACCGGAACTGTTGGCGCGGCTTGGGTAGTCAAACTATCTGGCGCGGGTTGTTCCGCAGGACCGCCACAGGCCGTTAACGTCAGAGCAATACCAGCTGACAGCGCCAGCATCCTTAGGTTTCTTCGTTGCGATTTTGTCCTCATGTAAGCTCCTGGAAGTCAGTTTGACAGAGCCAGGTGCACGACAGAGTCCCGCGCGTGGCCAATTCGTTCCTGACGACGCATCCGACGATGTATGTTCTTTGCTTTGAAAGCTCTGGGAGAGATCCAAAAAACGGCAAAGCGTAATAGACGCTGCCGAGGATTGTGCGCCCGCACGGAACAATTGGCAACGAACTCGAGGAAGCTTATTTAGGCTGCGACAAAATGTCGGAACTGCCCTGATATAGAGAGTGCCTTTTGCCAAGAACGGCACAAAGCAGTTCATCAGCTCTCTGGATTGCAAGCCGGATTCGGGCGCCGCATCCCCAACCGCAAATGGGTTTTCGCTGAGTTCGGATCCGAGCAGTCCGCGGCTAGCGGGCGTTCAGCTACTTTTGAGTCGTAAGCGGCCGAGTTGAAGAATCATCGGTGGCGTGTCAGGTTGGGAAAGTAGAAGAGCAAGACGAGCACCAGACTGCAACGCGATCTATGACGCAGCGTGCAATGGAGCCACACGTGCTTCGTCGCACTCAAGTCAAGTGGAGGCGTTATGCTCAAAAGAGATTGCATCCCCGTTGCACCTTTCTTCGTTTCCGCGATGGTGGTTTCCATTTTCTTGAGTGACCTGGCCTCCGCCCAAACACCACCGGCAGTGCACGCTGGTCAGACTGTTTGGGTGAATACAGTGGAGGGGCGGGAGGTGAAAGGAAAGGTTGAGTCGGTTTCTGCAACGGGGATCAGAGTTCAGAGTGGCCAGCACATTACTCCTTTCCCATGGCCACAGGTGCGCCTGATCGAAACTCCGGATTCCATTCGGAACGGGTTATTCAAGGGCGCAATCATTGGCGGACTGTCCGGTTTAGCTTTGGCCATCGCAAACGATTGCAGTTCTAACGAGTGTGGGGAAGCCTTCTATGTGCCCGGAGGGGCAGCGATCGGCGCGGGTGCAGGCATGGGCATAGATCTGCTTTTGCACAAAAGACGTGTACTGTACCGTGCATCACAGCCCCAGACGTCTTTGCGCCTCCGCGTACTCGTGGGGCAGATTGGAGGGGCAAGCATCTCCTGGCGGTTCTGAGCAGAGGGATGGAAAAATCTCGCTGATTTTGGATGGGCATTTCGGTACGTGAATTTTGCCCTTATAGGAAGCGTTTTTAACCATCCGTATAGATTGAGTTATGCCCTGGGAACACTTCACACATGGCGCCGATATCGGAATCCGTGGAATCGGGCGCACGAAGAATGAGGCCTTTGAACAAGCCGGCTTGGCGCTGACGGCCGTCGTGACGGAACCGTCGCTGGTGCGGGATGCTGTGGAGCTCTCCATCAGTTGCGAAGCGCCGGATGAGGAATTGCTGTTTGCAGAGTGGCTCAACGCGCTTATCTATCAAATGGACGTCCGGAAGATGCTGTTTAGCCGTTTCGTCGTTACGCTGGAGCCCGGCACGCTCAGGGCGAGCGTCTGGGGAGAGCTAGTCGATAGAGACCGGCACAAACCTGCAGTTGAACCTAAAGGAGCGACGTATACGGCGCTTCGGGTTTGCGAAGCGTCTGATGGGGAGTGGCTGGCGCAATGCATTGTCGATGTGTGATGGAGTAATGACATGGACTTGACGCGCCTGAAGCGAGAATCCGATACGGAGTGGTCTATCCGGCCGGTTGCCGGCATGAACGTGCCGGGAATAATCCATGCTTCCGAAACGCTCGTCCGTGAGATGGACGACAAAGTCTTCGAACAGCTTACGAATGTCGCAAAGCTTCCGGTGAATTGTCGGCGCCGCGCACGCAATGCCTGATGCACACTGGGGGTACGGCTTTCCAATCGGCGGTGTCGCTGCTTTTGATCCGGATTCCGGGGGAATCGTTTCTGCCGGCGGTGTGGGATTCGACATTTCTTGCGGTGTTCGTACACTTCGAACGGGACTGGCCGTCAATGAAGTCCTCGGTGTTCAGCAGCAGCTGGCTGATGAACTTGCCGCATCGACTCCGGCAGGTGTTGGAAGCACCGGCAGTTTGAGTCTTAGCGACGCGCTTATGAAGAAGATGCTGGAAGGAGGGGCGCGATGGGCAGTTTCGTCGGGTTACGGTACACCCCTCGATCTTGAATTCATCGAAGAGCGCGGGTGCATCGACGGAGCAAAACCTGGGAACGTGTCGGCGAAGGCGATTGAAAGACAACGCGATGAGATGGGTACGCTGGGTTCCGGAAACCACTATCTGGAAGTTCAAAAAGTGGACGAAATTTTCGATCATCAGACGGCCACAGCATTCGGGCTTCAGACGGGTGACATCGTGCTCAGCATTCATTGCGGATCTCGCGGGCTTGGGCACCAGATCGGCACGGAATTTCTGCGGAAGATGACTGTGTACGGGCAATCTGTCGGGTTCCGCGTTCCGGATCGTGAACTCGCCTCCGCTCCGATTCATTCGGAGCTGGGGCAGGAATTCCTCGGGGCGATGCGGGCAGGCATCAACTGTGCGCTTGCGAACCGGCAGATTCTTACCCATCTCTCGCGAGAAACGTTCGCTCGTGTTCTTCCGAGGGCGAACCTTGAGATCGTTTATGACGTGTCTCATAACACGTGCAAGGAAGAAGAACATGCTCGGGACGGATGCTTGCGACGATTGTTCGTACATCGTAAAGGTGCAACGCGGGCGTTTGGCCCGAATCATCCGAGTCTTCCAGCGACCTATAGAAGTGTCGGTCAGCCGGTGTTGATCGGTGGAACCATGGGCACCGCCTCATACATCCTGGTGGGAACGCAGGAAAGCGAAGCCGTTGCCTTCAGTTCATCCTGTCACGGTGCCGGCCGCCGGATGAGCCGCCATGAAGCGACACGCCGCTGGCGAGGGCGCGAGGTTGTCGACAAACTCGCAGCGCGTGGAATACTCGTCCGTAGTCCATCCCAACGGGGTGTCGCGGAGGAAGCGCCAGACGCCTATAAGGATGTCACCGCGGTGGTAGACGCTGCCCACGACGCAGGGCTGTCAAAGAAGGTCGCCCGGCTCGAACCGTTGATCTGCATTAAAGGTTGAGCGGCGAGAACGCAACCATGTGAAAGGAGACGGCAATGGCATTCGTCTTGAGAAGCACATCTCTGGAACAACATGGGGTCATTCAGAAGAAGTACACCTGTGATGGAGACGACATCTCGATTCCACTGCAATGGTCCGATCCACCCGCGGGGACGAAGAGCTTTGCGTTGATCGCAGACGATCCAGACGCTCCCGGCAAGACCTGGGTGCATTGGGTTCTCTACGATCTGCCCGCCGAGGCGCGACGCCTTCCGGAAGCCGTCCCGACGGCACGAGTGCTGGATGGTGGGGCCAGGCAGGGCATCAACGATTTTCGCCGGCTGGGTTACGGCGGCCCGTGCCCGCCTCCTGGACCTCCGCATCGATACGTATTCACGCTTTATGCTCTGGATCGGAAGGTCGGACTCGAAGCCGCGGCGACGAAGCAAGACCTGCTTCGAGCCATCAAGGACCACACTCTCGCTCAAGCCGAACTGGTCGGAACGTACAGGCGAAGTTAGTTCAAAACGTTTGCCGCATCAGACTGCGGATCATCCAACGCTCTGTTAGTATTCCGGTCGTGCGCATCGGTGTTCCCAGGGAAATTAAGACCCGCGAATATCGCGTCGGCATGACGCCTGGCGGCGTGCGGCTGCTTGTGTCGCGCGGGCATGACGTGTTTATCGAAACCGGCGCTGGAGAGGGCAGCGGCATCGCCGATGGGCAGTACGCGCAAGCGGGCGCAAGTATTGTGCGGGCCGCCGACGCATGGGGCGCGGAACTGGTCGTCAAGGTGAAGGAGCCGCTGCCGGCGGAGTTCGGATTCCTACGGGAAGGACTCGTGCTATACACGTATCTTCACCTCGCTGCCGAGCCGGAGCTGACGCGCGAACTCGTGACGAAAAGGGTCACCGCGGTCGCCTACGAGACAATCCAGACTCCGGACGGACGCTTGCCGCTTTTACGTCCGATGAGCGAAGTCGCCGGGCGTATGGCCGTGCAGGTCGGCGCAACCTACCTGGAGAAGGAGCGCGGCGGCAAAGGGGTCCTCCTCGGGGGTGTACCCGGCACCCGGCGTGGACGCGTCGCGATCCTGGGCGGCGGCGTGGTCGGCAGAAACTCGGCCACTGTTGCAGTCGGTATGGGCGCGCACGTCACTGTCCTCGACGTGCGCGTCAAGGCGATGGAATACCTTGAGGACGTCTTCGGGAGCGCGATTGAGACCCTGTATTCCAACCCGCACAACATCGAAGAAAGCGTGGTCTCCGCCGATCTCGTGATCGGCGCCGTGCTCGTTCCGGGCGCTGCCGCGCCAAAGCTCGTCACCGAAGCGGTGATCGCCAAGATGGAGAAGGGGAGTGTCGTCGTTGATGTCGCCGTGGACCAGGGAGGCTGTATCGAGACCTGCCGTCCCACCACGCACGACCATCCCACATACGAGATGCACGGCGTCGTCCATTACTGCGTGCCGAACATGCCGGGCGCCGTCTCTCACACGAGCACCTGGGCGCTCACCAATGTCACCATCGAATACGCCGAGCGTATTGCGAACCTCGGCCTGGCTCGCGCCGTCCGGGAAGACCCTGCCCTCGCGGCCGGCGTCAACACCCATGCTGGCGAAATTATCTGCGCACCGGTAGCCAGGGCGCACGGACTTGTGCCAGGATCTCTCACCGAATTGCTCGACTGATGCTATGACAGACGACAAAACGATTTCTTCCCTTTTAGAAGGAGAGGATCGAACATGAACCAACCGATTCGTCGGATCTTTCACCCTTCGGACTTTTCTGCCGCGAGCAATCTTGCCTTCGCGCATGCGTTGAGGGTCGCCCTTGCCGGGCATTGCGACCTGACCATACTGCACACGGGAACTCATGCCGGAAGCCCGTGGACGGAGTTCCCCCGAGTGCGCAGGACCCTCGAACAATGGAAAATGCTGCCGCCCAACAGCGACAAGGAAGCGATTGCTACACTCGGACTTCACGTCGAAAAAGTGGTGCTTCCTTATCGGAATCCGTTGGGCTCCATCCTCAACTTTCTTGCACGGCATCCCCACGATCTGATCGTACTGGCGACACATCAATACACCGGCTTTGATCAGTGGACGCATCGCCAGACGGCGGAACCGGTCGCGCGCAAATCCGAAGAACAGACGCTGTTCATTCCCCAGGGAAAGAACGGCTTTGTCAACGCCGCGTCAGGAGAAGTGCAACTCCACAGTGTCCTCGTGCCTGTGGACCGCACGACCGCTGTGCAATTGGCGATGGATGCCGCCACGGCGCTCGCAGACTCTTTGGGGTGCCGCGATGCGGAGGCTACGCTGCTCCACGTGGGAGACCGAAACGATGCGCCCAGAATCACGCTTCCGGAAGAAGGCGCCTTGAAATGGCGATGGATGTACCGGGAGGGAGATGTGGAACAGGAGATCCTACGGGCTGCACACGAATACCACGCCGATCTCGTCGTCATGGCGACACACGGACACGACAGTCTCCAGGACGCTTTTCGTGGGAGCATCACGGAGCGTATTGTGAGACACGCAGAGTGTCCGGTTCTCGCAGTTCCTGCACACCGCGCAGTGGCACACGAGCACACAGTCGCCGAAAATCTCGCTACAGGGAGAATCACAATTTGAGACGCAACGGCTAACCACCCGGCCCCGGAGTACTACTTCTGAGGCTGTGGCTGCATGCCTGCGCCACGCTGTCCGTGCATCATTCCCTGCATCATGTCGTGCATCATGTTGCAGTCTCCCTTTTGCATTCTTTCCACATGGGCGCGAACTTGTTTTCGGAATTCAGCCAACTTCGAAGGGTCTTTGGGAGTCAAGGTGAGTCGGGCGCCGTTGTCGATCGGTTCATACTTTATGGTCCCCGGTAACATCTGTCCTTGCATCATCGATTCACTTGGCCGATCGACAGCATGCATGGTCGCCATTTGTTCAGCTCGACGTCGCAACTCTGCGACATTCTCCGGTTTCGTCGTCGTTATGGACAGCGCTACGCCCGTTGCCGTATCAGTCGCGACGACAGACGTCCCTTCCAGGTTCATCGGGCAGGCCATCATCATGCCCCGACCTTGCATGGGCATGCCCGGCTTTGGTTGTGGTGTGTTGTTCTGCAGTCCGCCAGCGAACATCGCTGCCGGCATCAGGAATAGAACCGCCAGTTTTCTCACTGTAACCTCCTCCAGAAAACAGATCTGGTCGTGTTCTAAGCACGCGAGCCTCCACATCGCATCACAACGACGCTCGTTGCTTGCGGCAAGTGCGCATCTGGCCTCAAAGGTTTGCTCGGGAAACTCGAGAAGATTTCGAGAGGTAGGGTTGTCTGTTCAGCCCCTACCCATGACTAGATGTCCAGCCCCGCAGTGGACCCGGGCCGCTAAGTAGACACTGTGTCCGTGGGATTCAGAATGAAGTGTACCTCTGTCGAACGCTCTATGTGGCTCAGGTGGCAGCTTGGCGAAAGATGGCTATGGAACACGGAGAGTCCCAAGTCAGTTTCAGTGAGACACTCCCGAGTAGTGCGTGTTTCACGTCGGATGCTCCTGTCGCTCCGGCAATAACGAGGTCATAACCGCCTTGCTCGGCTTCGCTGCAGAGTTCAAGAGCGG
>DASTBJ010000005.1:0-9173 GCA_035712125.1 Terriglobia bacterium | reverse complement strand
GGACGAGGACGGATGAATATGGGTACCGGCCTCGGCGGCGGAGGAGGAGGGCGGGGAAGAGGAGGAGCAAACAATGCGGGAGCCGCCCCGGAGCTTCCGGGCGCCGTAGCCGCAGCGAACGCACAGAACCCAGTGACACCTGCGGCGCCTGCGGCACCGCCTGAACCACTGCCGGTTATCGGCCCGGACGGCCCAACCGGAAATGTTCTGTACGCGTGGGATCCTATCGCCCGCAAGGAGCGCTGGCGTGTTGCGGGTGGTGGCGCCGGTCCATTCGCCGGAGGCAGCATATCCACCGCAGGCAATCTTGTGTTTTCAAGTGTGAATAATAGTCTGCTCGGATACCGCGCAGACAACGGCGAGAAAGTGTTTGATATGGACCTTGGAACTTCACAAATGGGGCCGCCGATTTCATTCGCGATCGACGGCAAGCAATACATCGCAGTTACCGCCGGTTATCCAGCAGGTGGACGAGGCGCGGCAGGAGGAGCACCTCCTCGGCCCGCAAATCTATTCGTTCTCGGGCTGGATGGAAAGGCTCCGTTGCCGGGGGCTCAAGCTCCCAGATAAGGAAACATCATGAGCACAACTCTGTATTCAATCCATGCACCGGACTCTCTCTTTCTGAATGGAGAGTGGCAGGCGCCAAGCGGCAAAGAAAAACTTTCCGTGATTTCTCCTGTTACCGAAGAAGAAATCCTCAAGTTTCCAGATGGCACACCTGCAGATATGGACCGGGCCGTTGCCAGTGCTCGCGAAGCATTCGACAACGGCCCTTGGCCTCGACTGTCCCCACAGGAGCGTGGGGCGATGCTGCTCAAAGTTGCCGGCATTCTGGCGCGGCGATTGCCCGAAATTGCGGCCGCATGGACCACGCAGGTCGGCGCGCCGATCTCGCTCACGCAGTACGCGTCAAAGCAGGTGCCCGGTTTGTTCGAGTTGTACGGGAAGATGATCCAGGACTACCCGATCGTCGACGAACGCAAACGCGACGACGGGCGCGTCGCCCGCATCGTGCGAGAGCCCGTGGGTGTCGTCGCCGCAATCACGCCGTGGAATGCGCCGATGATTTTGCTCTGCTACAAAGCGGCAGCCGGTCTTGCCGCCGGTTGCACGATCGTCTCGAAGCCTGCACCCGAGACTCCTATGGATGCTTACATCCTGGCGGAATGCATTGCGGAAGCCGGTTTGCCGCCGGGCGTGTTCAACCTCGTGCCTGCAGGTCGCGAAACAGGGGATTACCTCGTCCGGCATCCTGGTATCGATAAGGTCAGTTTCACCGGAAGCACCGTAGCCGGCCGTAACATCATGGCGGCGTGCGCTGGACGCCTTGCGCGATGCAGCTTCGAATTAGGTGGTAAGTCGGCTGCCGTGATCCTGGAGGATGCGAACATCGATCAGGTGCTCCAGAGCCTGGTTCCGTTTTCGATGCCCATCACGGGTCAGGTCTGTTTCTCGCTCACCCGGGTTCTGGTGCCGCGATCGCGCGCAACAGAAATACGCGACGCGTATATTGCGGCAGTCCGAAAGGTGAAGGTCGGCGATCCTTTCGAGGCGGACACGAACATGGGCCCCCTCACCATGAAGCGACAGCTCACACGAGTCGAAGGCTACATCGAAAAGGGACGGAGCGAAGGCGCTCGTCTGGTTCTTGGCGGAGGCAGACCGCAGCATCTCAAGAAAGGCTACTTTGTTGAGCCCACTGTATTCGCCGATGTGGATACGCGGATGACCATCGCGCAGGAAGAAATTTTCGGTCCTGTCGTTTCCTTCATCAGCTATGACGGACTCGAGGATGCAATCATTAAAGCCAATGACACCATGTACGGACTCCACGGCGCCGTTTATACGGCCGATGCTGAACATGGTTATCAGATTGCGCGCCGCGTACGCTCCGGCAGCGTCACCGTTAATGGGCTCATCGTCGACTACAAAATGCCTTTCGGCGGCTTCAAGCAATCCGGAATAGGTCGAGAAGGGGGCATCGAGGGACTCGAGAACTACTTCGAAACGAAAACGATCTACATGTAGGAAATCTCTTCACTGATGCGAATAACGATGCCACTCCATCTCTCGGAGTGGCGTCGTTATTTTCAGAGTCCGATGTAGGGATGCTAATTGGCCGGAATCTCCTTCCGCACTACAGTTTCAGCAGGTCCTGCACCGGAAATGGCTTCAGCAGGAAGAATCGCGGGTGGTGATACGTAAAATTCCAGGAGAGTCATCGCAATCGCGAAGATCAAGGGGCCAAAGAACATTCCCAGAATCCCGAAATAAGTAATTCCCCCAAGAATGCTGAAGAAGACCAGCAGCGCATGCATTTTCACGCTGCCTTCGATCAGCAATGGACGAAGGATATTGTCGACTCCACCCACGACAAGGATCTGAAGGACTAAAAAGATGACCGCTCTTGTCGGCGAACCGATGGCGAACAAATATATCGCCCATGGAGCCCAGATCAGTGCCGTTCCTACCATTGGCACCAGGGAAAACAACGCGGTGAGCGCTCCCCACAGGATCGGACTGCTGAGTCCGAGGATGAAGAAAATCAGGCCACTGATGGCTCCTTGCGTCAGTGCCGTGGCAAGGTTGCCGAGGACGGTCGCTCGAGTCACTGAACGGAAGCGTTCGACGAAAACCTGTTCCTGCTGATCCGTCAGCGGACTGAGCACGCGAACCATATTGCCGAAATATTCAAAGTCCCTCAGCAAGAAGAAGAGCACAACGCTCATCAGGAAGTAATCCACAAGAACGCTGAAGATCCCTGTCGCAAAGGTCGTGGCCACCGCAAGGATCGCTACTCCAATCTGTTGGGCCTGTGCGCCAAGTCGCGAACCGATTTGAAGATTTTCGAGCTTCACCGAATCCGGAAGCCACGATTCAATGCGGGTTAGTACGGTCCCCCCGGGTCTGAGCCACGATTCAATAGCCCGCAGAGTTTCGGGGTCCTTCATGTATTGATACGCGACATTGGCTTCGTTCGCCAGGGACACTGAGAGCAGGATGAGAGGAATGAGTATCGTAACCCCGAGTCCCAGAACCACCAGGAAGGCTGCAAGTGTCCGACGGCCCTTGAGCCTTGCCTCGAGCATGGTGTAAACGGGCGCAAGGAGCGTGGAGAGAATCAACGCAATAAATATGGGAAGCAGGAAAGGCTCCAGAATACGGAAGCAAAAATAGAGTATGACGAGCGTCGCTGCGAGTAGAGCCCAATCCCCGATCTTTTTGCTGTTCATGCGCAGAATATCCCAGATTATTGGAAGCTTAGACGAACACAGGGTCCGGGACCAGGGAAGCCCCGGACCATCGCTGAAAAGAGGTTAGTTTGCGAAGCAATAGAACAGACCTGCACCGCCGGTGGCGACGAGATTTGCCTGGCTGCATCCACGAGACGCGTGCGCAAAGTTCCAGGACGTACCGGTCGCACCACGACCCATTCGGTCCGAGTGACCGAGCTGGGCTGACCCCATACCGTCCGTTGCGGAGGTCCAATTGCTGCAGGTGTGATCCATTCCGTCAGTGAAGGCTCTGCCGTCCGCCTGGGAGCCGGTGAGAACGTCGTGCGTGTTCGGCTGGTCTCCGACACCGTTCACAGTTGCGCCCTTCTCTGTCAGATTACTCTGCTTGGTCATGCCGTTCTTGTCGCTGTGCAAGTCGTCAACATTCGCGGCGATCGTTTCTCCCTTAACGTTGACCCACGGGCCACGGCCGATGCGGTCACGTGCATTAACAGCTGCCTGACCGGCAGGGTTTGCACTCAGGTAGGCTCTCCATGTGCGATTCGCAGGCGCGCCGGCGGCGGTTGCCAGCTTCTGGCAATGCGCATCAGCTCCTGCCAATCCGCCCAGATTCGCCCCGTTGCCCGAGCCCACACTGGTCACAAAGAATGTCATGTTTGCGGCCTGAGGGGCGGGCTGCCATGCAAGAAACGTCGTGACTGCGAACACCATCGTTGCAGCAAGGAAGAACAACGTTTTCCTAATCTTCATCAAGATCTCCTTTCAAGTGGCTGTGCCATTCTAGTCCGACCACAGTTTTTCAGTTTGCAGAATTTTGTGTCCCCGTTAGCGCAGGATGCACGATCGCTTCGTAGACATCCAGCAGGCGCGCCGTTGCAACTTCGATGCTGTAGTGCACGCGCACCTTTTTGAATCCGTTCTCGCCAAGCGTAAGCGCCGTCTCGGGCGACCCGCAGAGAAGCTGAAAGGTGCCGGCGAGACCTCCGTCGATATTGTCGGGCGCTACGAGCAAACCGCCCCCCGTACGTTCCACGATTTCGATGAATGCACCGCGGCGCGGTTGAACTACCGGAACGCCGCACGCCATCGCCTCGAGAAGAAACATGCCCTTGGGCTCGTCGTATGTCGCGGGTACCGAGAGCACGTCCAGACTCCTGAGAAACGCGAGCTTCCCCTCGCGGTCGACAACACCGTGGTACGTGAACTCGTCCTGAAGCCCCGCGCGCTTCAGTATGTCTTTGACGGTGTCCAGATACGGTTTGTGCGCCGGCGAAGCATATCCTGCTGCCTCCAGCCTCGCTTCGGGGCCGCCGTTGCGGCGAAAACGGACATACGCGTCGGCAAGGACATGCAGGCCTTTTTCAGGCGCGACACGGGCGAAATATCCGATCCGGTATGGTCTGCCAGGCAGGGCCGAAGTGTCACGGCGCTGATAACCCTGCATGTTGATTCCGAGAGGTACCACCGATATACGGCTTGCCGGAATTCCCAGGTACTCCATCATGAATGTCGAACAGTACTGGCTGACAGCAATGAAATGGTCCACATCCGGAATTCTTCGCCGAATTAATTCGATCGCTTGCGTGCGGTAGGGCTCGATCAATCCCTGGATAAAGAGTTCCTCGCCCTGAAGCGTGCACACCACAGGACGGCGAACCTCGCGGCGAAGGGGCTCTGCCAGTGCAATCAAAAGGGAATTGGGCAGGTTGATGATATCGGGAAGCGGCTCCGACCGGATCCAGTCCAGAAGTTTCCTGAACTCTCTCTGCAACACCCCGGACTCGCCCTGAAGCATGGATAAGGTCAACTGGCCGAGAAGCCGGGGATCGTTAGAAACCATCCGTCCGGCGAACGCGCCGATAACTGAAGGCGCGTCCCACAAACGATCGAGAAATCGGGGAGCAAACCGGAAGAGGCCAAGGTACTGTTGCAGATAGACGCTGATGCCGCCAAACAAAACCTGGGGACGGCTGACGTTGGGTTCGTCCGTTCTTGTCGGCGTATAAACAGGGATGAGCGTGACGTCGTGCCCCAGATCCAGCAGCCGCCTCGCCAGAGCGTTGTCACGCGCGCAGCTTCCGCAATACATGCCTGCAGCGCCTGCCGTGATGGACAGGATCTTCACAGGGCGGCGCTTTGAAAGGCACGGGCGCGGAACAGGAAATCGACGATATTGCCTTCGTGAGGCTGCAGCCAGTTGAGCTTCGTCGTCGGAATCGGGCCGAGATTGAGGCGATCAATGTGAACAGCATTGGTCAGGCGCCGCCGGAATTCTTCGTTCCGCGTAAGAGCGCTGCACACCAGAGTCGGCCCCACTGCTTCGATCATCTTCGATTCGGGACACTCGACCACCGTCACGAACGGAAACATGTATTCCTTCTTCGCAATTGCCGCGTCGGCAGATTCACAGTGAACGACGGTGGGGAGCAGATATTCGGCCTTGCCCTCTTTCGCCACGCGGCTGCCTTCACGATATTTGCTGGTGACATCGGTGACACCCGCCTGTTGAAGATCTGCATCGATCGCGTTCGAAACCGAATCCGCGACACCCGGAACAGTGAATGCAGCCAGTTCTGCTTCGGGATGATCGGGAGGCAATGCGCGTACCTTCGCGAGCCGTTTCGCGATAGCGTCAGCGATTTCGCGAGTGTGTCTGCTCGCCCAGATACCGGAACAGTTGATGCAACCTCTGCCGCTATTTATCGACACGCTCTCGACCATGAGATCGAGATACCGTTCCCAGTTGTCGACTTCATCGTCGCCAATCAAAATCTTCGAGAATCCGGGACCGTGGGCTTGAACACGCGGATTTCCGCGATAACGCTCCACCGTGGCAGTACCACCAAAAATCAGGCTCCGGTTGCAGCTGTCGAGTACCGCAGCGCCGATGTCTGCTTCCCCCGGGTAAAGCGAAATCGCCTCACGAGGTACGCCGGCCTCAAAGAAGGCGGCAGCCATTCGATACGGCGTCCACGGTTCCTGGGGACCGGGTTTGAGCACCAGTCCGATCTGCATCGGAATGATGGGCATCCACAGGGTGTGAACTCCCGGAGAATTGGAGGGCAGCACAAGTCCGAGAATGGGAGTCTGCGCCTGGAAACTTATCGGCACACCGCGTTCTTCGCCATAACCGCGCGTCAAAACGCGCAGGTCTAGTCCTCGCGTGAGCGCCGTCAGAATGTCCTTGATGTTGGTGAGCACGAAGGCGTGCTTCTGCATGTTCATGCGGCAAAGGCGCTCCGGCAGACCGGTGCTCGCGGATTGTGCCCGAACAAACTCCTCAGGAGTTTGTGTGCCATCACCCATAGGCAGCGTCGCCTTCATGTAAAGGTCGCCTGCGCGCACCACACGCTGGATCAGGTCCTCAATATCCAGGGCGGTGAGAGCGTCACGTGCCGCCTGCGCCTTTCGCATGTCACGCTGAATCATGCCGCCGTTGGCACGCCCCACTTTAGCGATGGGCTCTCCGGTCGCGAAGTGGGTCACCTGATCAAATTCGAGACTCTCGTAAGGTTGTCCCCAGCGAATTACGGGAAGCTGGATCATCTCAATAAACTCCGACAGTTGTTGTTGCAGCAAACTCACGGAACGGGCGCACGCCGCTTACCCCGTCCCAGGGATATTTCGGATATGGAGGCTCGCGCTCGCCTTCGTCACGTTCGAGGAAACCCGGCATAAAAAACTCTTTCGTGAGTGTGGTCAACTTAACGCGGCCGGATTCCCCGTAACCGACGACTTTGTTGGGATCATCGAACGAGACCACCTCGATGGCCGCACGCGGTTGCGGTGGATAATACGCGATCTTGAAATTGTTAAACGGACCGCTTGGCGCACTGGAAGCAAGACCCATCAGCGTATTTCCGTAAGTCGGCGTCATAAAGGCACCGTCGAGCAGTTCTTCCTGCGCAAAGCGATTCCATTGAGGCGTAAATTCCGTTCCCCCCGAAAAGATCCCGGTGATACCCATCTTTCGAATCGTCGTCCCCATCGACTCCAGGCGCAGAGCAAGCGACTCGAGCAGTTTCGGTGTTGTAAACATGCACCGGATGTCGTGACCGGCCTGGAGAATCGTGACCGCCTGGTCAATGACATGGTCTTTGTATGCGTGAAGATGTTCGGTCCAGCCTTTCTTGATCAACTTGATAACCCATCGCGGGTCCAGGTCAACACAGAAACAGATGCCGCCACGAAACTGCGTCAGGTGTTCGACGCCGAGACGCAGTCGGCGCGGTCCGGAGGGACCGAGCATCAGCCAGTTTGCTCCGCGAGGAAAGTGCTCGTCGGGCAGCGTGTTGCTGAACAATTCGTAGTCGATTCGAAAATCCTCGCAATTGATTCGGGTCTTGGGAATTCCCGTGGTGCCGCCGGTTTCGAATACGAACACCGGCTTACCCGCAAGTCCTTTAGGAACCCACCGCTGCACGGGACCACCACGCAGCCATTCATCCTCGAAGAGACCAAAACGTTTCAGATCGTCGAACTGTTGAATCTCCCGACGTGGGTCAAACCCCAATTGTTTCGCGCGATCCAGCCAGAACGGACAACCTGTGGCCGGGTCGAAATGCCATGCGACGACGTCACGTACCCATGCATCGAGTTTGTCACGATGCGATTGAATCAATGCCGGTGAAACGGGCGCTTCTGATGTTGACTGCGATTGTTGCATGGCGCTGGAGTATAGCAGTCAGCCCGAATTCTTGTGAACGGTCGGGCTAAAGGCTGTTGTAGACTGACGCCCGATTCCTAACGGAAAACAACAATCAAAGGGTAGTGATCGACGTCGAAACTGCCCTCCCAACTTTGGAGTAGCGCCGATGAAGGAAGGGCACACTGGAGCGGGGCAGCCGGCACCGCGATTGACCGGGCTTCAATGGGTGATCTGCATCATTGCGGTCATCGGTTTCGCGTTCGACACCTACGAAATCCTGATGCTGCCGTTGATCCTGCGGCCCGCCATCGTGGAGTTGGCAGGCGTGGCGCCAGGCACTCAGGACTACACCTCCTGGGCAAGGTTGATGTTCTTTGTTCCGGCATTTGCCGCCGGTATATTTGGGTTGCTGGGCGGTTACCTGACTGATCTGTTTGGGCGCCGGCGGGTGCTGACCTTCAGCATTCTCCTCTACGGCTTCTCGGCGTTTGCCTCAGCTTTTTCCACTTCGCTGGAAATGCTGCTCTTCTTTCGCTGCCTGGTGTTCATCGGAGTGTCGGTGGAATTCGTGGCCGCCGTGGCCTGGCTCGCAGAACTCTTTCCCCATCCTCAACTTCGCGAAAAGGTGCTGGGCTACACCCAGGCCTGCTCGTCGTTTGGTGGTCTCATGGTGGGGGCAGCGAACTCTCTTTGCATCGCGTATGCCGCCAGCTTTCCTGCCATTACCGCTTTTGGACTGGGTATCGCTGACCCTCACGCGGCCTGGCGGTACACCCTGATGACGGGAGTGATACCCGCAATACCGCTGCTCGTGATTCGGCCTTTCCTGCCGGAATCGCCGATCTGGCGCGAGAAGCGTGCCGCGGGAACGTTGAAACGCCCGAGCATCGCGGCGATATTCTCACCGGAGCTTCGCCGGACCACAATCGTGACCACCATCATGTTCGCGATGTCCTACGGAGCCGCCTTCGGTGCGATCCAGCAACTTCCGCAGATCATTCCGGGACTGCCAGAGGTACGGGCACAAACTCAGGGACTCGCGCCTCCGGCTGCGCGACAGGTCGAGCAGGACACCGCAGCGGATATCACCCTGACACAGGAACTCGGAGGACTGACAGGTCGATTCATCCTGGCTGTGCTTGCTTCGTACATCATCAGCCGGCGGAAGATCATTCGGATGTACCAGATTCCGGGCCTCATCGTTTTCCCAATCGTCTTTGGCATCATCGCGACGACAAACCTGAACTTGTTATATGTCGGGGCGTTCATCGCCGGATTGCTGACGG
>DASTBJ010000004.1:0-6573 GCA_035712125.1 Terriglobia bacterium | reverse complement strand
GTGTCAAACTTTGCGATGAAATGGCTCGGCCTCAACGATCTCGAATCGATCAAGCCGGATCAGCAGATTTACACGGGCTTCAACGATCAGCTGAAGCGGGATCTGGTGACCGAAGCGGAAACATTCATCAACAGCGTTCTGCTTGAGAACCGGCCGCTGGTTGAACTTCTGACGTCCGACCGGACCTATCTCAATGACCGCATCGCCCGCCACTACGGCTTGACCGGCATCAACGGCACGCAGTTCCGATGGGTAACCCTGAGCGACAAGAACCGGGCAGGCTTGCTCGGCAAGGGCGCAGTGCTGATTAAGACATCCTATCCGGCGCGCACGTCCCCCGTTCTCCGCGGCGCGTGGGTCCTCGATAAGATCATTGGAACGCCGCCGACTCCTCCTCCTCCCGGAGTGGAAACGGATCTCACGCCGCAGTCGGGTGAATCGCCGAAAACAGTGCGAGCGCGGTTGGAGCAGCACCGCGAGAATGCGACCTGCCGGCAGTGTCATGGCGTCATCGATCCCATGGGACTGGCTCTGGAGAGCTTCGATGCGGTCGGCCAGTTCCGTACCGCCGATGCTCAGGCGTCGAACGCGCCGATCGATACGAACACGATTCTTCCCAACGGCCAGGCCCTCAGCGGTCCTGGGGATCTGCGCAACTATCTTGCAAGCGATCCGGCAAAGTTTGCACAGGCCTTCACCGAGAAGTTGCTGATGTATGCGGTCAACCGCGAGTTGGAATACTTCGATATGCCGCAGGTGCGCGCGATAGTTCGCAACGCGGCCAAGGAAGGTTACACGTTGTCTTCAATCGTTCAGGGTATCGTCCGTTCGGATGCCTTTTTGAAGCAGGGACCTGCTCCCGCCCCAAAGGCTGGAACGAAGGTGGCGGCAAACCAGTAATCAATGACTTAAGGAGAGAAAGCCCAATGTTTATTTTCAAGAAACATATTTCCCGAAGAACAGTGCTCAAGGGTGCAGGTGTGTCCGTGGCCCTGCCTTTCCTGGAAGCCATGGTGCCAGCCGCTACGGCTCTGGCGCAAACCGCCGCCAATCCGAAGATTCGAGCCGGTTTCTTCTATATTCCTCATGGCGCCGTGCAGCACGACACGAAGTTCGGTCCTGAGGGGGATAAGTGGACGCCGAGCGGTTCCGGTGCCAGCTTCAAGCTGAACAGGATTACGGCGCCTCTGGAGCCCTTCAAGAAATACGTTTCGACGATTGGAAACCTGGACAATCCGAACGGCTCGGGCGTACACACAAGGAACCCGGGTACATGGTTGAATTGCAATCAGAACACCACCACGATCGACCAGATAATCGCCAAAAAGATTAGCCAGGACACGGCGCTTCCGTCCCTGGAAGTATCCGCGGAAACGACCACCCAACAGGCAGCCGGCAACGGGGTAGGCACGGCCTCGACGGTGTCGTTTAACGGCAGTACCCCGCTTCCGATGGAGTACAACCCGAAGAAGGTCTTTAACACCTTGTTTGGCACAACGACGCCGAAGGAACGCGTCCTGAACGCCCGCGAGGCCGATAGCCTGCTCGACCTGATCCTGGAGCGCACCAAGTCATTTCAGAGCCAGTTGGGCGCCGCAGATCGCGTCGCCCTCGACCAGTATCTGGAGAACGTGCGTGAAATTGAACGCCGCACGCAGATCATTGCGAACATCGACATCTCCAATATGAAGATTCCGGAGCGCCCGGTAGGCGTGGAAGACAATTTCGACAAGCAGGTCGATCTTCTGTTCGATCTGATCGCGGTCGCCTATCAGGCCGACATCACCCGTGTGGCTTCTTTCGTCATGGTGGCGGAAGGCACGAACCAGACGTACAACCATATCGGCGTTCCCGATTCCTTCCACCCGATATCGCACCATGCCAACGAGCCGGACAAGATCGAACGCGTGGTGAAGATTCAGACCTGGCACATGGACCGCTTTGCCGAGTTCCTGAAAAAGATGGCCGCAACGAAGGATGGAGACGGCTCGCTACTGGATCATTCGATCTTCCTTTATGGATCGAACATGGGCAACAGCGACCGGCACAGCAATTGGCCGATTCCGACGGTCGTTGTCGGCGGAGGCAACGGCAAGATGAAGCTGGTTGGCCAGCACATTGAACCCAAGGATCGTAAGCCACTGGCCAATGTGCACCTGACCCTGCTGAACAAGTTCGGAATCGAACAAGAGAAATTTGCGGACAGCAACGGCATCTTTTCAGAGCTGTAAGGAAATACCCGTGGATCGAAGGGAACTACTCAAAGGCGCGATGACGGGGGTGCTCACGTTGTGGGCATCTCCCCTCGCTCGCGGTGCTCAGCAACCTCAACAGGCCGCCGGCGGCGTTCAACGCGTGACCGACAAACTCTTCGTCGTCGATGGAGGCGGTACCAACGTGGTGGCCTTCTCCACAGGCGATGGTCTCTTCCTGGTCGACAGCGGCGTACCGGGTTATGGCGATAAGCTGGTAGCCGCCCTGAAGGGAATACCGGGAGTGCCCCCCGGAAATTCCAGGGTCACGACTCTTATTAACACCCACTACCATCTCGATCAGACCGGCAATAACGAAACGTTCTCCGCTGCGGGCGCAAAAATTATTGCTCAGGATAGAACGCGTCAATGGATGGCGAACGATTACTGGGTGCCCGAGGAGAATCGTTACGAGAAGGCGCGACCCAAGGCCGCCTTACCCACCCAGACTTTCTTCAACAACGAATCCATGAAGGCCGGCGGCGAGCAGATTGATCTTGGCTATCTCGTTACGGCACACACCGGCGGGGACGCCTACGTGTACTTCAAGGATTCCAACGTTCTCGTTGTGGGCGATGTTGCGTCGCCCGTGAAAGATCCTGAACTCGACTGGGTTACAGGTGCCTGGATCGGTGGACGCGTGTCCGCAATGGATCTACTGCTCAGGCTGAGCAATGAAAAGACCATGATCGTCCCGGGCACAGGGCCGGTAATGACCCAGGCGCAGTTCAAGGAAGAACGCGAGTTGATGGAGATCGTCCGTCAGCGCCTCTTCAAGCAGGTTCGCGCCGGAGACGGCCCCAAGGACATGCTGGAAGGCGGCGTTTTGAAGGACCTGGGCCGCACGTGGAAAGATCCCTATAAGTTTCTCTATGCCGCAGCCAAAGGCCTGTGGGGGAACCACAACAAACTCGATCCGGATGTCGTTTAATTCGTGGGAGGACGTGTGAAGCGTTTCATACTCGCTATTCTCTTTGCAGGTATTCTGGCAACCCCGTTGGTTACGCGGCAATTTTGGGCTCAGGAATTGCCCGGTAAGCTGGCGCGCTTGATCCAGGATGGCAAGCGCACCGCAGCGTTGGAGATGATCCGGTCCGGCGTGGACGTGAACGAGGCGCAACTGGACGGAACTCGGCCTGTGCACTGGGCGGTTTACCGCGTCGATCACGAGTTGCTGGCGGAACTGATCGCGAAGAAAGCCAGGGTCGACGTCACCAACGAGTTCGGTTACACGCCCCTTGCAGAGGCCGCCAGGCAGGGCGATACCCGCATGGTGAAGATGCTTCTGGATGCAGGATCCGGGACCGAAGGCGCCAATCTGGATGGACAGACCGCGTTGATGATTGCGATCAAGAATGGTGATCTCCCTGTTTTCAACATGCTCATCGATGCCGGAGCAAAGGTCAACGTCGTCGAAAAGGGGCAGGATCAGACGCCCTTGATGTGGGCCGCGGCTGCCACTCGCAATGCGCCGGAAATGGTGAGAACCCTCATTGCGAAGGGCGCTGATGTGAAAGCTCGCGCCAGGTTTAACGATTGGCCGAGCCAGATCACCTCCGAGCCGCGAGCGCAGTATCACTCTTACGGCGGCTTGACCGTACTCGTCTACGCGGCTCGTAGTGGTTGCTATGTTTGCGTCGAGGAACTCATCAAGGCCGGAGCGGACGTCAACGTCCCTACACCCGAAGGTATCAGCCCTCTGATGGTCGCACTGGACAACAATCAGAACGGCGTTGCGAAGCTCTTGCTGGATCGTGGCGCTAATCCGCATGTGTGGGATGTTTACGGACGCACGGCTCTCTATATTGCCGTTAATAGTGCATCCGCCGGTGCACCTGCGGGTGGCGCCGGAGGCGGTGGCCGCGGTGGTGGTCAGGCCGCTCCCGGTGGCGGCGGTCGCGGTGGTCCTGGTGGCGGCGCAGCCGCTCCCGGAGCTGCACCCGGGGCTGTGCCGGCTGCACCCCAGGCCGCAGGTGGACGCGGTGGTCAAGGCGGAGGCGGTGGACGCGGCGGGCAAGGCGGCGGCGGTGCCCGAGGTGGTGGTCAGGCCGGTCCCGGTGGCGGCGGTGGCCCCCAGGTTTCCAGCATCGAGATCATCAATTTGCTGTTGGCGGCCGGTGTTGACGTGAATCCGCAACTGAACCAGCGCCGTCCCAGTAACCAGGGAGGGCGGTTCAGTGATCCGCTCCTGAGTACAGGAACGACGCCTTTGCTGCGTGCTTTGATTGGGAACAACGCGGAAATTGTGCAACTGCTGCTGGCGAAGGGCGCGAATCCGAACATCTATGCCATGGGACTTACGCCCTGGCTCTATGCCACAGGTCTCACCAACGTCACCTACAATGAACGGGGCGGCGGCGGTGGTGGTGGTGGACGTGGCGGTGCCGGTGGTGGCGCAGCGGGTGCCGGTGGGCCAACCCTCAATACTTCGCTTCTGGATCAGATGATCAAGAACGGCGCGGACGTGAACTCGCGAGTGACTGGAGCAGCCACCTACTCGGGGCGTGTCGCCCGGGTCCTGACCGGGGATCCCCAGAACACTACGTCCAGCGAAGGAATGACGGCGCTTCATGTTGCCGTTCGATCCAGGAACGCTGATCTGGTTCGCTACCTGCTTGCCAAGGGTGCCCGCACGGATATCAAGGACGGTTCCGGCAGAACTCCGATGGATGTCTTGAACGGAGTCCGGGCAATGCAACCCGCGGTATTTGCGGACGCCGAAGGCCTGGTCCGGCCCGCAACGGAGAATGTCACTATCAATGTGGCGCCCGCATCCAATGCTGCTCCCGCAGCAGCGGGTGGCAGAGGTGCTGTTGCCGCCAACGCCGCAGTCACCCAGGAAATCCGGACACTCCTCGAGGAGGCCGCGAAAACCAGTCGGTAACATCAACGCTGATAAAAATCGGGGTCAGGCACCTCGAACCCCAAATTCGCGTTACAAGAATTTGGGGTTCAAGGTGCCTGACCCCGATTTTGTTTTGGGTGACCGGCTACCCCTGAATAAGCGTCTTGAAGCCACCGAACACCATCCGCTTCAGATCGAAGGGCATCGACTCCGGCATCGGCTGCGTCTGCATTTCTGCCATGACCTTCTTGTTGACCGCGTTGCGGTGCGCCTTGTTCTTGTAAATGATGAAAGAGAAAAATGCAGTCTCGGACGGTTTCAGGCGGGCCATTGTCTTGAAATTGCCGCATCCCGGCATTCCGTCGAGGTCATCCCCCACGCATTCGAAATACTGCAACGCGCCGTGTTTCATCCACACCTTCTTGCCCAATGCTGCCATCTTCCTGTAAGCCGCGATTTTGCTCTTCGGCACCGGTATAACGAATCCGTCGACGTACGTCATGCTTGTTTTCTCCTTTGATTTGATCCTTGCACAGGTAGTCGAATGGAGAAACCCGGAATCGACAGGCGGGCGGAAAATACCGTATGCCTGATTCCACCTGTCATCCGTAGAGTTGGAAACAGGTCTGCGGCGCCGGCATGTCGGTGGAAGTGAAGTCCATATTCTCTGGAGATCACCTGTTGATGCGGCGCGGGTTATCATCCAGCCGTTGAGCGAGAAACGGTTATGGCGCACTGACATGAAGGTTCATCTGATCTGCATTCTCCTGCTCCCTGTGTTGGCATGTCATGGTCCTGTTGCGCGCGAGGGAGAATTGGACGCAAGGATTGGCCCACCGATTGCCGAAAAATATCAGAGCATTCAAGACGGGCAAGACTGGCTCAACCCTTTTCTTCAAGTCTGCCCACAGGGAGTGATCCTCAGTGTCAAGCGCGGGACGCAGACGCTCAGAATCGAAGACCTGCGCCAAAATATACGTGAACTGTCCGTGGAGAGCTGGCCCTACGGGCGAATCGTGGCGCTCCAGAGCTGCTCGATTGGTATCCTGTCTTACGATGAGATGCAGCGCCAACGCATGAGTAAGGTCCAGGGTGTGCTGAGGACGCTGAGGCTGGGAATAAGTCTGTGGCCGAGTTGAAAGCATTATTCAGGCCCGTCCTAACCCCACGCTGCGACCGACGAGCGGCACGCTGGACAGGCGCGGAAATTAAGGGACAGACTCGTAACACTCGGGCGTATGATGGCTTCAGCATTTCGATGAGACAGCGCCTGCAAAGATCCTGTTGTCGACTCATGGTGGCTTTAGCCGTTTTCGTCGGAATGATCTGCGGTGCCGCCGTTTCGCAGGACCAAACCGAGTTCATCGCTCGCCATGGGTGTCGCGCCGTGACCGGGGTTGTTCAGAAAACCACTACCCTTGAAGGAATTACGGTGCCTTACCTTGCGTTGGGACGTTAGGCAAAACAAGTTATGGT
>DASTBJ010000003.1:0-20340 GCA_035712125.1 Terriglobia bacterium | reverse complement strand
GGTGCAGTAACCAGGATGTGAGCGCGCAACAAGTTTTGCAGCGCCAATAGCTCCGCCTGTGCAAGGCCGTGCTCTAAGGCGAAAACAGGGACGTCCTTGCGATCGCGCGCGAGTGCACCAAAGTGCTCTGCAAGCCGGTCGTTCCACCCCTCAAGATCCATCACGGCATCTAATCACTTCCCGAACCGCTCGGACGCGAGTGCCAGGGATTGCGCCCAGGTTGCCGCACAAACACGCTGTTCTCGTCGGTGTCGCTGGACTTGCTCATTACATCGTTTGGAAGTTCACCACAGATCGGAGAGCCCAGCCTGTTGGGGCATGCGGCATTGGCGGGGAACTCGAGCGCCGTGGGTAACTGGATGGACGACCGTGTGCCGCTCGACCTCACCGAGGACCTCGTCCGAGGTAAGCCGGTTTCGTAACCACCGCTCGCGCCACCACGCCCCAATTGCGGCGGTGGCCGCCGGGCCTTCTTTGATCGGAACTACGTATTCGGGTTGCTTGGCAGCGCCAATAAGAAAGTCGCCGAGGTTTTTAATAGCGTTCACCGCATACACGATGCGTGGGCGATGGTGGCGGAGAAGCATTCCCGGCGGCAGATTCAATAGATCTAGCGCCTGTCGCACCTTGCGCATCTTGGGGCTCACGCCCTCGCCGAAGATGCTGTTTACTCGCTGTGCGTCGGACTGCTGCACGAGATCGACTAGCGCGTCGATCGTCTCCTCGGAGTATTGCGAGGTCCCAAATGCCTCAGAGCGTCCCAGCTCTTCGTATCGGATGATGTCCCCCGCCTTGCCTCCGAGACGCTCAGCCGGGATCTTTATGCGATTGTATTGACTCGACCCCACGCCGTAGAGCGACGTCGTGCCGAGGAGCACGAGCTTCGAGGCGCGTACGATAGACCTTCCAGCCATCGATGACGCGATCTCACTCTCCGCGTGAGAGTAGCGTCGCCGGTATTCACAGATGATCTCTGGGCTTGCCGCCATCATCGCCACGAGCTTGCCGCCGAGGAGCGCGTTGAAAGGTTGAACTGCGCCACACACCGAGATGTCCGCAACGGCGATGCCGACACGGTCAGCCTTCGCCTTCTTGAGCACCCTGCGAATCGCGTCGCTGCCATGCCCAGTTCTCGCGAGCGTTGCGAGCTTCTCCGCGGTCGGCTTGCCGCCAAACGCCTCATCGAGGACCGCGCGCGCACGCAGGTAGGATGAAAGGGCCAGTGCGCGCTTGCTGCGGAAGAGATGCGTTCTGGCCTTGGCGACCCAGTACTCACCACTCGGGCGGACAGAGCGCTTTCGCTTGTAGTCACGCGAGCGCGCGAAGCGGTGATGTTTCTTGCGGGCCTCCACGCTCAGTTTCAGCAAGCCTTCGATCACCACCAACGATGGTTTCCTGAGATCGCGTGTAGAGAGGATGCCGTCCTCAATCAGGTCTGCCACATAGATTTCATTGATGGCGGCGTCGAGTGTATTGACAAGCCACTTAGCGAGTTTTCGCGTTGGGGCGGTCCGCACTCGATCAAGAAAGATGTCAGGATGCCATCCGATCCAGGAATCTCGCTCACGGATCTGCATGACTGGGCTGCTTAACGCGCCGATACCCATCACCGGGTGGTTGGCTGCAGCACGGTCGCGAACGAGGAATACCATCGTGCGACCTGGCACGCTGGTGTACTGGTTTGTCCACGTATGGCGGAAGTAGCGCCATACATCCAAAAGACGAAGCCCAGTGAATTCGCACGCGGCGTTGTCGGAGGTAACGAACTGGAGATACGGATCAATAAGCTTCGACAACGCGTCCGCCCAGCCATTTTCGAGGTGCATTCTCGCCTCCCGAAGGCCCGCCGCGAGTTCTCTCCCGTCGCGCATGAGAGAGTAGATGGAGACGTATTTCCCATCGTGGATGCGCTTGCGCTCCATCGACTCTAGGAACCGATGCACCGACGGCTGACGGAGTTGAGCATTGCGCTTGACTAACTCCTGCCTGCGGATACGTGCTTTTTCAGCAACCGGATCGGCCACAGGGTCAGGGACCTTGACGGCGACGCGAAGGCCGCGCACCTGGATCGTCCAGCCCTGAACTGCAAGATCGGTTAGCACGAGCCCCGCAGCGAGCAGCGCCTGTCGATCATTGCGACGGCACGCGTTGACGTGAGCGACAAAGGCCGCACGCGCCTTTTCAACCGAATCCTCAGTGCGATCCTCCCGACACACCTTTATCAGCGCACGAGCGTGGTTCACGAAAGCGTCCTTTGACGCTTTGCTCGGCAGCGATGGTTCCAGCCTAGTCCAGAGGTTGTCGCGCACGTTGGTCATTTATCGTTCAGGAAGGCTGCCAAGGTATTGCTCCATTCGAGTCGATGCTTGGCCAGCGCCGGAACCTTCCCGCGGGCTGCCGCCTCACTCCGTGCCGCCGCGAGGAGAAGCAGTTCGACTTTGGCACGCAGTTGCGGATCGCGAGGCGCCTCGCCCTCAGCGAGCGGCTTATAGATCTCCCGGTAGAACGGGTGATCCGGATTTAATACGAGCACGAGTTTGTCGCCGTCGCGCGCCATGGTGAAGAACGACTTATCCTCAACTGAGTGTTCGATGATGCTGTATCGATCCGATTCGTCGGCGCGATCCCGTAAGCTCGGGTGGCTTTCCTCCAGTTCACGCATCAACGCCCGAGCAGCCGGGTCAACACTGCGTGGGAGGGGTCGCAGGAGATGGTCCCGGTCGTTTGCAATGCGCTCTGCCTCAGTGAATCGTTGGCTCGCTTTCACCGCAGCGTGCGCCTTCCGGGCGCGGCTGTTGAGCGCACGCGCAGTTGCCTCGAGGTCCGGCGAGAGCGCCTCGATGAGGTGCGCCTGAGGGCGGGCTTGTTGCTTCGTGTGCGTAATGCCAAACGCTTCGTCAAGGATCGGATCGAATTGGATCTCGCAGCGCCACCAATCGTCGTAATTCTCGCGGTGTTTGCTGCCCATAAAGAACCAGCCGTAGTCCACCTCGCGACCGCCACGGACGATCGATACGCCGGCACCCTTCGAAAGACCGATGCGTCGCTTTTCTTCGTTCGAGAGCTTGTGCCACGCATTGACCGGCAATTCCGTGAAGCGCACGCTCACCCACCCGGTCCTCCGTGAGTCGAGCGGGTCGGCCCGTACCTCAAATCGCATTTCTTCGCCGAAAAGTTGGGCACCAGAGATTTCGGCGCTCGGGTGGAGGTAGAGCGGATCGAATGCGTCGAGAGTATCCCCGTTGATCGTGATTCGAAGACCCTTCCAAATGAAGTGCCTAAAACGCCGCCCCAGTTCCATCTCGAGCTTGCGCACGATTGTGGATGCGCGTCGATTGTCGAGTCTGTCGCACTGCGTCCAAGAAACGAGGGTTCCAGACTTTCCAGTGCACTCGCTCGGCGGCTTCTTCACCACCTGCGGCATAGGTACTGCCGTCATCTCGGATTGCGTGATTTCGTCCACATCTAGGTATGTCGAGTACACGGTAGGCACGTCGTGCCTATGCGTGCCTTTCAGCGATTGCCACGTGAACACCGTGACTCGTCGGGCTTGACTCAGCGAGGCGTTGGGAAGGCCCATGCCATAGCGACCGAGTCCGCGGCGATCCCCGAACCGAGTGCTGCCGCCAAATCGGAGCGCCTGTCGGAGTGTCTTCGGGTCCATACCACAGCCGTTGTCCAGTACAGAAACCTCGATCGCCTTTTCGTCGTCATCGCGCGACTTCGCAGAGACCAAAATTGCGATGCGTGTGGCACCTGCTTGGATAGAGTTATCGACGAGTTCTGAGATGGCGGTCGCGGTACTCTCGTAACCTGAGTCACGGGTTGCCTGGATAAACTTGTCCAGAGCGATGATGGAGCAAAGTTGGGTTTTTGAGTTCGAGATGGTACTCATCGCTGCTTGCCCTTTAGGCGCCGTCGATCTCGCGCCATCCGGATGGGTGCTGCGGAGTCTGCTGGTACGAGACGATTCGCATACTCACGAATCACCTTCAAATCGTCCTCGGTATATAGGACCTGGCGATCACGGTAACGTTGGCCCAGAGGCACTTTTCCCTCGCGCCGCCACCGCCAAAGAGTCTGCCGCGTCACGCTCAACTGTTGCTGAACGTCTGCAGCGGAAAAGTAGCGGACCCCTTCAATCTCAATCGTCACGCTCGGCCTCAGTGTTGGGTTACATCACGTAACATGTGATCACATATGTCTCACACTGTCATGCATTATCACTCGATGTCCCTCCTCGTCAAACAGAGTTACGGGGCACTGCGCCCAGGGCAATCACTCCTTCCTTGCCCTTCCCGAAGCGACAAAGCAGCTTGCGATCCTCCTCTCTGCCCTGCTCAGCAAGCTGGAGTGCCGCAACCAACTCGCGCCCACAAGAGCGCGGCTGCAGTCACGGCCAGAGCCCAACGACCGCGCCTGTCTTGTGCGAACAGCGTTACACCGTGTGCTGGGCGGAGCCGATCATCCTCGTGGAGATCCTTTTTGCGCTCGGGCCTGGAGCGCCGCCTGGAATTCCCGGCGCAGTCGAGGAATCGCTGTTTGGAAGTATTGCGATTCACCGCCTCTCATGTTGGACCATGAAGGGTGATAGAGCTCACCAACGGGCAGCCTGACGATCGCCTGCACCCGGGGCTGGGTCAGATAGGTGAAGGCCTCGCGGCCCAGCGCCAGGATGTACGCGGGACGAAAATAGGCGAGCTCGTGCGCGAGATGCCTTTCGGCGCAGGTCGTGGCAGTGGTCAATGGCAGCCTGGCCGTCTTGTCTCCGGAGGATTCACATTTCACCAGCGCGGTGAGCGCTGTGCGCGCAAATACGGCATCCAAGGTCGGTTCGCAGTCCAATATGGCGCCAACCCTGCGAAGTAGGTTCATGTGGAAACTGCTGCGTACGGCCAGCGCGCCGGTGAAAAGACTTCGTACCACTTCGAGGTGCGCGGCAACCCGCTCGACTTCGGGAAGGGCGGCATATTTTTCACGTTCCCATGCGGGCGCGTCTGCTGGGTTCTTGCTGACGAGCAGCAGATCCACGCCGAGGCCGTCGCTGAAATAGAAGCTGCGCGGAATCACGCCGCGCTGCGGCTCGTTCCTGATCCCCTCGCAGCGTAGCGGACAGGAAATGACCGCAGCAAAGATCTTCAATGCTTCCGAAGGCACGGTAGGTATCGCCACTAAACGAATTCCATCGATTTCAGGACCAGCCTCTGGAGTCGCTTTGGAAGGGCACCAAAGTCGTCGGGAGAAGGGCCTGTCTCCGAGAGGCGCAAGAAGTAGGCTTCCAGACGCTCGAGATCCAAATCCGAGACTTTGGTGAGATTGAGGCAAGGCACTTCGACCTGAGCCTCGAGGTGGGCCAAGCGCTTTAGGATTCCTCGCTGCACTATTTCCCCGCTAATCGTTTCGACGCCGACGACTTTGGAGCCTGCAGACGCTCGAGCCGCTCGACGCGCGCGACAACTTCGGCCACCTCAATCGTTCGCCGATAAGTCTCGACAACCGTGCTCAAGTGCGCCCCCTCCTCTGCCGACATCACGCCGGCCAGCACGGCGTTGGTGATTGCCTCCATCGCCTTGCAGGCATCGGCCACGTTGCTGATCGCGGGCAGCACCAAGCCGTCCAGCGGCCGACAAAGGCGCTTGGGCAGCACTCTGTCGAGGATGATCCTGGCGGCGGTCATGTCCCCCGACTCCGCGGCCTTGATCACGGCCGCGATGACGGATTCCGAGTTTGCGACCAGTAATTGTCGCAAGACGGTATGCGAGTGATTCACGCTGCCCACCGGTCTGCCGGCGGGGTTGCCGCTTTCTCCTTTGGCCCATCGGCCAGAAGCGCGCTGAATTGCGTTGGTAGATGTGGCCACCTCGCCTCCGATCATTTCACCTGCAAGCAGCCTGCAATTTACAGGACGTCCTCCGAAGACCCCAGCGGCTCAGGTCCGAATCCGGGGCCTAAAGGCGCCCGGAGTATTCGGACTATGACTCAGAACTCCGATTTCGAGATTTCGGACCAATTCGGAATTCGGACCTATTCGGAGTTTCGGACCTCTGTCAGCTGTAGCTGCATGCTGCTCGTTGAGCTGATCTGGAATTACCTCAGCGAATCTCGGTGCACCCGGTACCCATCACCTGCGGCAGCCAGAACACGGGCGTCAATAAACGACTCCAAGACTTCCTTGCGCCAGTTCTTGCTGGTGCCCGCGCTCTTCATGAGGTTGGTGAGTTCCTCGCTGCTAATTACGTCCTGAGGACATTGCATTGACCACTCTGTCAGAGCTTTCAATGCCTTCTTCTGGTTCTTCCCCCTTAGCCCGAGCCTCGCCGGAAGCGCGTCCACCGTCTGCACGACCACCGTAGTGATCTGATCGCCGAACTCGTCGACCTCCGCTTGCACCACGGTGTCCAACCTGAAATGAATCAGATTACCGGCTGCGCCATCCCGAGATTTCTTCACGATGGCCATGCGGATGCCACTCGTAGTGTCGGTCGTCAAGGTGATCTGCGCATCGACAGCGCCGCGCAAGCTGCTGTGGCCGCGCAAACCTTGTGGGTCACTCTTTCCCGGATGGTGTATGAGGACGCCCACAGCGGCCGTCTCCCGGATCACCAGCTGGATAGTGCTAACCAACGTCAACATGCCTTGGCCGTTCTCGTCGCCGGCGCCCATGACACTGGCGGCAGTGTCGACGAAAAATGCGCGCACTGCCGTTCCTTCCTGAGCCTCAATAGTGCGCATTGTTGCAATCAACCGCGCCGCATCGATTGCGCCGCTGGACTGCTCACCCAGATTGAGGGCGGAGCTTGACATGTAGAAGGGCAATCTCTTCCCAGCGAACTTCAATCGTCGCGTCGCCTCGACGCGCTGCTCGACGCTATATGGAGCTTCAGACGCCAGATAGAGCACTGGCCCACCTAGAACCTTTCGCCCAAAGAACGGTACGCCGGCGGCAATATGCAGACCGAGATCCACAGCGAGCGCAGATTTCCCGGAGTTCGGCTCTCCAGAGACCACTGAAAACCCATAGACCAAGTTCTGTACAAGTTGCGGGGTGCGCATCCTCTCAAGTTCGCCGGCTATGAAAACTGGAAAAGGCTCTGCCCCGCGGCCCTCGCGCAATGCAGAGCCATTCGCGCCGCGAGCCGCTCGCTCGTCGGGTTCCTGCCGTGCGGCGATCACCCCAGGCGCGTCAACGAACATAGTCCCTCGTAGCACCTATGCGCTGAGCGGCAAGAGCAAGGCGAGCCCAGTCTTCGTTGGAGATCGAGCGTCGCTCGAGAAAATCGCTCGCGATAACGGCCGCCACGCTCATTTCCTTGGAGACCACCTCCAGCAAGTCCCGTGCGGAGAATCTGACGCATCTGGAACTCGCGCGAAGGGTCAGCGGCGCATCGAACAAGTCAGCGAACTTCAACCCGATGGCGTCCAAGACGGCCTTCGTCTCGCAGCCGCAGAATGCGTGCAACAGCACGCGACCGTCACTGGCCTCGGTTACGCGGATCGGACGACCCTGGCGCGACCGACAGCAGGGACAGCCGGCAACCCATGAACCCGCCTTCGCCTGCTTGGCGCGATCGAGGCGATCAAGCAGCTTGTGTATCGCGCTCATGCGGAGCAGCCGGCTCGTGGTGGGTGTCCGAATCCGCTGCGAGTTGGTCGAGATACTTATCGAGCGCTTCCCGAAGGTAGATGACGGTGCCCGACGGCGTCTTTACGAACTTTGGGCCAGCATCGGTCGGATCCGCAGGTCCTCGGAGCCGCTTCTTGCGCAGCCAACTCGAGCTGCGGCCGATGTAGTTCGCGGCCTCCCTCGTTGTGAAGGCTCGCTTCACCTCAATTCCGCCACGAGTTTGAGGAGAAGCACTCTCCGAGGAACGCGAGGTAGTCATTTATGCACCTTTGAACGCAGAAGACTGCGCTCAATCTAGGTGCCTCTCGCGGAAGGATCAGCCAGACGGCTTGTTTTTCCGCTCGGGTGATTTGCTGCGCCTGTAGCGGCGCCTTGCCCTAGGAAGATTTATGACCTGGATTGCGTTCGGACGATCGGTATCAGGCACAAATCTCACTCGATCGAGGCGCGGATCATCCTCGAGAAGCGAACTCCAAAGCCGACCTTCAAACTCACCGAGCGGCTGTATCGAGCCATCCGACATGATTTCGACCAGCTTGGAAAACCGTCTGCGAAGTTCGCGACGGCGCCACAAGAGCGTTTCACCATCGCGGTTGCCGAGCCCCCTTGGAAGTCTTCTCCCAATCTCATTGAGCGCCAACCGCAGAGCCTTACCTTTCGAGACTTCTGCTTGCACATCGCGAAGAAATCGAGCGCCCATCGTGCTGTCCCATGCGGATGATTTCGGCTTCTTTGCAGAGAAATAGGGAAAGTTGTCGCGGGCAATGGCAAGCGCAAGATCGCGCATTTGCTCGAATGGCGTACTCAACTCCGATATCGACGAGCCATAGAGGCTGAACAGAAGTCGCAAGCCTCTTTCATCATGCATGAGGACACGCCTTCGCCACTTTTTGAGATTTTTCAGACTCGGATGGCTCGGATCCGGTGGCCTTGAGCGGATCGACAATTTCTTCCGGATCTTTGACTGCGAAAGGCGACTCACAACCCAGATACCTTCGCGACCGCACTCGCAAGATTGTCCGGAGCCAGGTGGGCGTACCTCTCGGTCATGGCGACTTCGCTATGCCCCAGAAGCTCCTTGACCGTATACAAATCCACGCCCGCTTGCACCAGCTTCGAGGCGAAGTGATGCCGACAATCATGGAGCCTGAAGTCCTTAAGACCGGCAGTCGCGACGAGCGAACGCCACGCCGTATCGATGCGGCTCATCCTCTCGCCTTCCGAATCTCCAAATACGAACTTCTCGTCACCGGGCTTACCCTGCCGCACGTTCCAAGAAGTCACGACGGCCAGTGCTTCCGCGTTCAGCGGCACGCGCCGAGTGTGGCCGGACTTGGCTGTAGCCGCGGTGACGGTGAGCATCTTGGCGGGCATGTTGATGCTGCCCCACTTGAGACCCAGCAATTCGCCGCGTCGAAGCCCGGTATTCAGCGCAAGGATGACGAGCGGCCGAAGATGATCGATCAGTTCTTCCGGCCGCTCGGGCAAGGGCGCCTTTCCACGGGCGATCCTCCAGGTGTTGAACCGGATTCGTGCTTGCTTCAGCTTGGTCTCGCGATCTTCCAGCGCAGCGCGAAGCGCAGCTTCCTCGTCCGAAGTTAGGAATCGCACTCGACCGGTCTTGTCGGCCTTCATCGGCTTGAATCCCTTGAGCGGGTGCTCCTCGAGCACACCCCACTGAACTGCCCGTGATAAGACGGACTGCAGGCGCTGGATGTCGCGGTTGATCGATCTCGGCTTCATACCGGCCTTCTTCCAATCGTGCCGAATCCTTTCAACCGCAAACGTGTTCAGGGCGCTGAGTTGCTTGTCCAGCTGATCGGCGAAGTCGCTCCGGATGCGCGCGAGCTGAAAAGTCGCGGACTTGAGGTGAGTCTTTGCCCAAGGCTCATACCGAGCGTCCAGAAACGACTTGAGCGTCGAGACCTTCTGGCGTGCTGCCTTCGCTCGCTCCGCCTTCTTCCGGGCCTGCGGATCGATTCCACGAGCAATGTCGCCGGCAGTCGCAAGTGCGACGGTGCGTGCCCCGTCCACCGAGAGGTTCGGATAGACGCCGAGACGATAGCGGCTCCGCTTGCCAGCTAGGCGGTAGTCCAGGAAGAAGCTCTTCGTGCCGCCCGGCTCCACCCGGATCAGGAAGCCTCGCAAGGCTGAGTCCCGGACGTCATATGCCCGATCCTGGGCTAGAAGTCCCTCCACAATCCGCTTCGTGAGATTCGCCATCGGTCGCCGTCCAAGTCCACTCCAAGTCCACGCAGGATATCTACGGGTGTCCAAGAGTGACAAGGAAAGCCAAGCAAAATCCCCGCATTTCTATGGGGAATTCCAGCACTTACATCTGTCAAAGCTTGTCAGTGCTTGTCAGGCGCTGTCAGCAAAAAAATTCGTTCGGGACGTAGGAGTCGGAGGTTCAAATCCTCTCACCCCGACCAAATTCAAGAGGTCCATTCTGGACACATCGGTAACGATTTATACCGAGGACATAGGTAACACCTGAGCAGCGAGCGGGTTTATTTTGATTCGTCTCTCTCGAAGACCTCATCATCAACAAGGCGAGGAGCCTGATCGTGCCCGAGATGACTTGGTTATCCGTGTCCGAGACGCCATGGATCAAGCCGACGCCCACCCACTCATCTTTCATCGCTCGCGGCGTCGAGATCGAGTCTCGACAGGTGAGCGTCGACAACGTTCGATCACGATCGATAGAACATCGCCACCGTGGCGAGCCACCCGGCGTTGGCCCGGTCGCCGTCAGTTTTCTCCTTCGCAATAAATGCTTTGCCGGGCGGAGCAAGACTCGTCACGGTTCTGCATTGACTCGACAAATCCTCTCACCCGCCCAATTTCAGATTGCCCAGTCCGTTAGCCCTTGCGCGGATTCTTACCCGACCGGCGCCGTACAACCTTCCGGACGCGAGTGAGTTTTGCGTTGTACCCCATCTTCTTGCCTGCCTGTGTCCAGTCCCAACGCCCCTCGAGAACATTGCCGCCGTCGCTGAAGCGCGCAACGAAGGAACCGTGACGATCCTTCATGTCGATGGAGATCTTCAACTGCTCGGCATCCACTTCATATGTGTACTCGAGCACGGCGCTTCCGGATCGGTCAAAAAACCATGAGCGCCATGACTGGCTGTCCTGGTCGAAACGAATGACTTCAAATCCCTTGGTGCCACCGAGATTTACATACTGGATCAATGCCGATTTGCGGTCGAACCACTCATAGCGCACGGTGCCGTGCGCTTCGCCAGAGACTCTCCAGGTTCCAACCATCCTGTCGAGCGACTTCACACCCGGAGTTGCGTCACTTGCCCTTCTTGCAGCACGTTTAGCCATGGATGCCTCCTTGGGTTTAGTTAGAACGATGAGCTTTCACGGTCGATGCGCCCCCGCCGACGTTCCGTCCGACCACTCGTTGGCGGGGACCATGAAAACAATCGCGGGATCACGCGAGCCATCCGGTAGTTGTTCCGGAGTTGCAACTACGGGCGATGCGGCCAGGTTGGCCCCCCAGTCTGCGCCCCGTACGGTGCTGGGGATGTAGAACATGAGGTGTGGCCGCCAGTGCGGGTCTTGATCGCCGAGGTACTGGTCCTTGGACATCATGTACGACATCGAGCCGGTGTCGGGCAGCGGGAGTTCCTTCGCGCTGATGGCGGCGCGCATACGAGTTGCGATCTCGGTCTTGGAAAGACCCGCCAGCGCCCACTCAGTCCGCTTGCGCTGAAGCGGCAGGACGGAGTGCGCCGCCTGCGGGTTGAGGCAGACGGGCGCCCGTACCCTGGGATTCCAGAAGTCCGCGTCAGCGACCATCGACTGCCAGGCGCGATCCACCAGGCACACGAATCCATTCTTGCCCGTGATCGCGGTTTCATATCCACGACGCGTCAGCACCAAAACGCTTGCGTTACCCGAGATCGCCGCCGGGGCGGCGCTGCGCGCGAGCGCGACTTCGGCGTTGCGATCGGCGATCAGGTACTGCTCGATCGACGCCATCTGTGCATGCTTGATGGTTTGGGTTTGGCCGAGCGCGGAGAAGGTGACCAGACCTAACCACATGTGGGTGATCATTTTCGCCATTGGCTCTCTCCTCTTGCTTCAGTGCGGGTCGCGACGAACAGGATCGCTCCGTCGTCAGACAGGCCATGCCGACGGGCGCGATCAAGCAGAATCTCGAGCGCGTCTTCCAATGCGCGGCTTGGGCCGGTCGCGGCCAACTGGCGCTTCGCCTTCTCCTCGATCTCGTCGAGGGGGCGCGGCTGAAGGATCAGGCGGTGGCGGCAATCGATCCGCCATTCTTCGCGGCCACCGAAAGGGCGCGCGAGCTGCGCCGCAGTGAGGCTGGGGTCGTGGACCATCCCCAGCCGGCGATCGATTCGTTTCAGCCACAAATCAAAATCTGCGGCGACGCGCTGCGATTCGATCGTGAGGTCGTACCAGGGGTCGAGCACGACCACCGCCCGTCGAGCCACGCGGATCGCTTCGGCCAACCCGAGTTCGAGATGTTCGACATGGTGAGCCACGTAGTCGAACGCGACGACGTCGAAACTCAAGGCGGGGAATTCCAGCGCTTCGGCGCGTCCGAGGCGCGCGTCCAGGCCATCTGCCTTCAGCGCGGCGACAGCCTCGGGATCGGGCTCGATGCCCATGCACCGCTCGATCCCCGAGCTGATACAACTTCGCAGCAGATCACCGGCACCGCAGCCGACGTCGAGCACGGACGCGGGCGCGAAGGCCGTGATCTCCGCCAGCAGGTCCTGCTTGTAAAGCTCGTGCGGGCGGGGAGCTGCAGGGCGCTCCTGGCACGCGATCATCTTGGTAGTGGCCATGATGTCCTCACGCCCCAAGACTGACGCCGTTCCGGCCCGACGGAAACACCGCCAACTGACATGATATGTTTGTGATCGGACATCGCGTGAGACGCGTGAGAAAGTTGCTGGCATGGACGTCGAGGTAGAGCACAGGAGCTATCCACCCGGATTCGCGAGCGGCTGGCATTCCCACGACTTCGCGCAGCTCATCTATCCCAGCCAGGGCGTGATGACGATTCGGACCAGGAGTGGCACGTGGATCGTGCCCCCGCTCAGGGCCTGCTGGCTACCCGCCTCGGCCGAGCATCACGTCGAGGCGCCGTTCGGCCTCGAAATGCTCAGCGCCTATTGCTCAGGTCCTGGGCTGGACCGCCTTCCGGCCAAGAGCGGCATCGTCCAGGTTTCCGGCCTTCTTCGTGAGTCGATCCTCGCGCTGCAGAACCGGATGCGGCCGGCGCGGCAGCATCGCGCCATCGTCGTTGTATTCGCCGGAGAGGTGCGGCTCCTGACGCCAACGCAGCTGCATCTGCCCACTCTGCGCTCCCCGAAACTCTCGCGAATTGCCGCGGCCTGGCGACGCGACCCGGCCGATGGCCGAACACTCGAGGAATGGGCGCGCGAGCTGGGCGTGGCGCCGCGGACACTCGCACGAGAGTTCCAGAAGGAGGCGCGGATCACCTTCACTCAATACCGCACGGAGTTTCGGTTGCAGGCGGCCATCGAGCGATTGGCCGCGAATCATTCCGTGACGACGGTCGCCTATGACCTGGGGTTCGGTTCGCCCAGCAACTTCATCGCCATGTTTCGAAAGGCGACCGGGGTGACGCCTGCGGCATATTTCAGGGACACACCGACGTAGGGCATCACGTCAATCGAATAACACGACGGCATTTGGAGCTGGTCGTTCGCGCTTGCGAATGTGCGGTTGGGTCGATCCCGATTCCAGCCAGCGGGAACTCCCGAAGTGCGCCATGTCCTCGAAGTGGCCCAGTCTGGTGAATTTCTCGAATACAAACGGCACGCCTTCGCCGAGTAGTGGCGAGGGGCCATCCGCGACGTGGAAATGCAGATGGGGGCCGGTCGAGTCGCCGGTGAAACCCAGCGATGCCAGCACCTCGCCCCTGTGCACGCGCTGGCCCCTGGACACGCGAATGCTGTTCGGCTTGAGATGCTCGTAGACCGCAAATCGTCCATCACCCAACTCGAGCACGACGAAGTTACCGGCTGCATCTTCGAGAGGATGGTCAGGGTTCGTCGAAATTCGCTGACTTTCCTCAACGCCATCGCGAACTTCGGCGACGCGACCGCTTGCCACTGCGAGCACGTCTGCGCCGTAGCCGAAGGAATTCGCGACGAGATCGACATCGCCGTGAGCCTGCAGCCCGCGCTCGTCGAGAAGCACCCAATCGATCGCAAACCTGCCCGGCAGCCTGGCCCGGCCGTCGAGAGCGTAAAAGACGCGTCGGTGGCCGCGGGGCCAATGCCAACCATAAATCGCGGCCCACGGACCTCCACGCAGCGGTGGTCCGAGCGCGAGCTTGGGCGCACCCTGCACGGTGACAGCTCCCATCGCGGTCTGCTCGACCTGTGTGCCGCCGGCCCTCGTGTAGTCGATGCGGTGCCTCAGAGTGCGAGGTGGCGGTCCCGAGGGAAGCGGAAACTCTACGTACAAGATCGCGCCCTGACCCGGCCCGACAATTTCACCCCCGAGCCCGGAAGAAGACCGCAGTACCAGCCGAGCGGCCAACTCCGGGCCGTCTTGCGAAAACAGCAATCGATCACCTTCGAATGCGTCAATTTTCCGCAGATGGAGCGGCTCCTCGCTGAAGTTTGTCAGGTGCAGTTCGTAGAGCAGCCAGCGCGTGCCTTCGATCTCCACGTGACCTGGCGCGGCGGGAATCGATGCATCGAAGGATTCGCGCATATGTGATGCCGCATCCCGACTCAGCGGGGCGCAAAGAATGACAATGATAGCCACGGCAATTCGGGACAACGGCTCGCTCCTCCGTCTTGTGAATGCGCGACTCATGGCCAACGGTGAGCAATCATGAGTACTTGCCAACGGAAAGCTCGACGAGAACCCCCTCGACCGATCATCGCTTTCGACTCAACGGCTCGCTTCACAGCGCGCGGACCTAAGTCTCTCGCCGCGTCGTCTCGCGGTGAAAGCAGCGACCATCGAAATACCACGAGTTGCGGCCCCGGAGCCTTCGAACGGGACAACGCCACCCTCGCCAGGTCCCAGGTCCAGCCAACCGGTATCCGGCGCAATGCACCGCGCGTGACGAGCAGTGTGTGGCCTGCCGCTACGATCTCGACATGGCCCCAATGGTGCTGTCGTTGAAAAAGCGGCCATCATGAAGGATTTCAACCTCAATGCTTATGTAAATATATGAGGGAGATGTAGTTATAAACTGTTGAAAATATTAGATTGATTTAGGGTCTTTTGGCGTCTATATTAGATTCACTATATGAACAATGTATCCCCTGACATGGCGACAATTCACGCCTTGCGTAGTGATGTCGCGTTGCAGCTCGCACGCCTCATCCAGCGTATGGGCGTTTCCCAAGTCGTAGCTGCAAAACAGCTCGGACTGCCTCAGCCCACCCTGAGCAAGATCATCAACGGCCGTGTATCAGACGTCTCACTCGAGTTGCTGATTCGTACTGCCGCACGCGCAGGTTTGCCAATAGCGCTTCAGACGGGTCGTGTCCCGCAAGAAGCGGGCGCCTTTGTCTCTGGTACTCACTCGCGTCCCTCCCGCGCCTCCCGATCCAAGCTTGGAGAGGAGGCTAAGGAATCGTTGATCCAATCTGCGAGCCGTCTCACTCCGACCGAGCGACTTCAGGCCTTTCTCGAACACAATCAGCTCCTGGGTGCCCTGCACCAGGCTGGTCGTGCCGCTGAGGCGCAGCGAGAGCGCAAGGCACCGCAGAAGCCGTGAGGACCAACCAAGCGGGTCAATCTGCGCTCTTGTTCCTGGATGTTGTCGAGATCCTGCAGCGAGAGGAAGTGGGCTATGCCGCCATAGGCGCCTTTGCCCTCTCAGTGCACGGAACGGTCAGAGGCACGATGGACGTGGATGCGGTCGTGTATACATCACCGCGCCGGCTGACAAATCTGCAAGCGGCGTTCGATCGCGGCGGCTTCCGTACTGAACTGCGTCGCGGAGATCCGGATGACCCTATTCCGGCGATGCTCGTATTGCGCGACGCTCACGGCAATCAGGTCGAGTTGCTAGGCGGACTCCGTGGCATGGACCCTGAAGTCTTCTCGCGAACTGTGGAAGTTCCGTTCCTGGGTGTGAACCTCAAAATCGTCGGACGCGAAGACTTGATTGCAATGAAATGCTTTGCAGGCGGTCCTCAGGACATCCTGGACGCACGGTCTGCGTACCGAAGTGCGCAGGGCCCCGTAGATCTTGATCTGCTGCGCGCCGTGACACGTCGATTCGGTCGAGACGCTGCCGACAAACTGGAACAAGTTCTCGCAGAATAGACTTTGCCGACCGAGTCCGGGTGACCGCCGGGTCGTAGGAATCGGAGGTTCAAATCCCCTCACCCCGACCAATTCTTCTATGTCCATTCCGTTCACATGGGTAACGGATTATTCCGAGGACATGGGTAACACCTTAGCAGCAAACGGATTCTCTGCGCACTCGAACCGTGAGCTCTCATGCTCGAAGAACCCCTGGTCGTAGTGCGTGAAGCTGATCAGCCAGATTTTTTCCTCGACCTCTTTGACGGCGACATTTTGACCGGCGAAGACAGTGGAGAGATTGATCTCCCGCAAGCCGAAGCACGCGACCGAGCAGGGTCGCGGCGGCAGTGCGGATTGCCGAGACATATGTGTGAGGCAAGCAGGAACGTGGCGTTTACACCGGTTGCGAATCGCCTACGGGATGCAGGCGACGCGAGCGCACAAACCCGGCGTTCGCAGGGCTTGTGCGCTCAGTACGGGTCGGTCGCGGGCAGAAGCAGATCTTCCAGGAAATACGCAGCTAACGACGCGCGCCCGTTCAGGTTCGACTTTCGGTATATCGCGAGCGCCTGCTGTCTGACGGTTCGCTCGGCACGACCGCGCAATGCCGCAATTTCCTTGTGACTGAATCCCTTCAGGAGCAGGAGCGCCACGTCTTTCTCCGCGGGTGTCAGGTCCCAGCGGCCGAATTGCAGGTCAATCGCACCACTCAACCCGCGCATCAGTTCCTGCACGCGCGAGCGCCATTCCGCGCCTTCCTGTCTCGCCAGTGTGATGTCGCGAATCATCTGTTGTTGGGTGCGCTCCTGATCCTCGACGCGACTGAACAGCATCAGAGTTGCGAGGCTCGCGGTGACGATCAGGGAGATTTCGATGACCTCGAGACCGAGTTCCAGAAAGTCGATCTCCTGCTCATCGACGACTTCCAATGCAAGCAGCAGCGCAACGGCCGTGAGTGCCAGTGCTCCCGCCTGCCATCGATTCAATCGCGGAGCGCTCATATCTACCCTCCGGTGGGCGCAGTGCGTTGAGCTACTGTGTACTAAATTCGCAGGACGCAGAAGTCTTGTTGCCGCCGGCGGTCACCGATTTCATTTCGATTTCATACTCGAGACCTGGTGCGAGGAATCCCTCTGGGATGACGAAGCTCGTTCGATCGGCACGCTGAGTCACTCTCAGATTTGCGCCGGTGTCGTCCTGTTCGATGATGATCTCGTAACCTCCTTCGGCGCCCACGACCGGGTTCCATGCAATCGCAACCGCAGCACCCGCATCGACCTCCTCATCGCATGGGCTGAAAAGGAAGAAATCTGGTGCGCCAACCACATCGTGGGTGAGATCGACCCGGCCGAAGAGCCCGGTACCGTCTACCGATTTGCCCCAAAACCAATACCGCCCCTGCGGGTAAGCCCGCTTTACTTCATCGACTGAAGGTTCAGCGCTTTCGAGCTCAACCTCGGCCAGACCCAGGTGATCCTTGGAAAGCACGGTGGCGACGGTACGGCCGCCGGGTGCGACGATCACGAGATGGTCAATCGGGTTGTCGGGACTTTCGATTCCGATCGTAACTTCGGCGTCTTCGTCGGTCGCGCTGAATTGGTAGAACATCTCGATGTCGAGCGGTTCCGCTCTAGGGACAGGATGACTGGATCCTGCGTAGCTGGGACTGATGGCCAGGAGGCAAGCGGCGATTGCGATGGGCGGCAGAGTGGATTTCATGACACATTTCTCCTGCGGTGGTGACGCGCTCCGAAGGCGCAAGCGCGGCCCCGATCCTAAACAGCAGCCACCAGGCAGCAATCCGGCAAATGACACAAACGCGCGGGAGAAGACGAATAGAGACGTTCGACGCGCAGGAATGTGAGCGGCGCTCCAATTACGGCTTCTTGCAATTCGCAGGAACAATCGGAGGCGTACAGAAAACGCCTCCTTCGGTGATGGTCTGGTTGCCGCCCTTCTCGGTCGCCAGGATCTCCAGTTCATAGATCCTGCCGGGCTCGAGATATTGCTTCGGCACCACGAAGCTCGTTTCATTCTTCGAGACGTCGGCGTCGAACGAGGTCTTCGTCTTCCCCGGCGGCAAAGTGGGCGAGGTAATGTCGACTGCGAGCACGTGATATCCCACGACCTCGACTGGCCCAAGCCTGGGGAGAATAGGCCGAGTTACCTTTTTCCACGTCACCAGTAGCGGCGCATCGTGGGGGACAATGGCGCCGTCAGCCGGAGCGGTGATTTCGGGGCCGGCGGGAACCTTGTGCGTAAGCCTCGCAACTCCTTCGAACTCGACACCGTCGCTCTCGCCCTCGAATTCGTACAGGCCGGCCGGCCAGGTGGCCAAGAGTTCGTTCAGCGAGATTGCGTCGTCGGAAGGCTCGCAGCCGAGGGCACTCTGAAGATCGATGATGGGCGGCTCCACGCGTTCCTGGAAGACTTCGGTCACGTCCTGAGTGACCTCCATGCCATCGACAGACCTGAAACTGAAAACAACCTTCTCGTTCGGGTCTTCCACTTCGCCCCTCGTTATTCCGTCGGTATCGAAGCTCATCTGGACGCCCATGTCGCAAGCCGATGCGTTTGTCTCGAAGTGGATGTTGGTCTGCTTGAACGGCTGCTCAGCGGCAGTGGCAGGTGTGCTTGTCGCCACGAGCGTTACGCTGGCCAACGCGGCCATACGACTGATTCCAGGATATCCATTCATGGCTGGTACTCCATTTTTGCGTGGACTCAGAATCTCGATTGACGTCTTGCTTTGACTAAGACGCCAATCCGATCGAAATCCTTCGCCGTTCCTTGGCGGATCGCCCGAGTTGGATCAAGCGACAACCGGACGCGGAGCCTGCTATTTTCGGATCAAGATCTTACCGGCCGAACCAGCATTCGCCAGGGCTCTGCATTGACTCGACGAATCCCCTCTCCCCGACCATTCAATCGATCACGCATGTAGTAGCGCTCCGCTACCATCAGCTCCGCCCTGATGGTGTATCGCGTGCGGGAACTGACCCCATGAATACTCGACTGCACATCATGCTCTTTGTGCTGACCGCCACCTTGCACACCGGCGCCTTCGCGAATGGTGCTCAAAGCCCGGCGCATGGTGACGGCGGTGTTTCTGCCTTCTATATCTGGACGGAGAAAGTGCCCGGCGCGCCCGGCACACTGTTGCGTCAGGAACCGCTGCCTGATCATCTGATGTTGGAGAACGCGGCAAAAGGGCTTCGCGTTCTTTATACGTCTACCGATGGAGTCGATGGAAAAACCGCGATCGCAGTATCCGGCGCGATCTATTTCCCGAAGGGGGTCGCACCTGCAGGCGGGTGGCCGATTGTCGCGTGGGCGCACGGCACCACGGGCACCGCCGATGTATGCGCGCCCTCGTGGATGGCGCGCGGGAAGCGCGACACGGATTATCTGAATACCTGGCTCGCGCAAGGCTATGCGATCGTCGCTACCGACTATCAGGGCTTGGGCACCCCTGGCGGTCATCCCTGGATGGCCGTGCGACCTGAAGGTTGGAGCGTGCTCGACAGCGTGCGGTCAGCGCTCGCGGCGTTCCCGGACTTGGCGAACTCGGTTGTCATCATCGGGCAGTCGCAGGGTTCGCATGCAGCGCTGTCTGCTGCGGGGCTGGCCGCAGACTACGCCCCAACTCTAAAGATCCGGGGGACGGTCGCGACTGGCTTGTCGGGAGGCCCGCAATATTCCGCGTCGCGAAGAACCAGCACGTTTCTGTTTCTGATCCTCCACAAGTTCCAGGCGATGGATCCTGAGTTCCAGCCTTCTGACTACCTGACGGAGGCCGGCAAACAGGGCTATGCAGCGGCGGCAACTACCTGTGTGCGGCCTGGCGCTACTGCCCCCTTGGACCAGGTGTTGAAGGTGTGGCCGGACCACGCGAAGGTTCCTGCCGTAGAGGATTGGCCAACGCTGCGATTCGCTCATCCGGTATTTGTCGGGACAGGCCTTGCAGATACAGCCGCTCTGCCAGAATTCCAGTACGGCACGGCTGCGGCAGCCTGTCGAGACGGATCGATCGTCGAGACTCACTTCTATCCGGGCCAGGATCATGGCGGCGCAGTCAACGCGTCTCTCGTCGATTCGGTGCCGTTCGTCAAGAAGCTGTTTGCAGGGCAGCCCATTACCGGCAATTGCGCAAGTTTGAAGTCGCCGCCGAAGACCGGACCAATACCCGCCACGGCTCTGCATTGACTCGACAAATCCTCTCACCTCGACCATTCATTCAAGGGTCCGTTCCGGACTCATGGCGTGAAGTCCCTCAAAAGCGATAACGTGCTTTGACGAGCAGCTGGTCGCTGTCGCGCAGCTCGAAGGCGGAGGAGAACAGGTTGCCGAGGCCGCGCTCGTCGGGATCGTCTTCGAACGTGATGCCGCCGCGGCCGTACACCACGTAGAGGTCCGACTGCGGCGCG
>DASTBJ010000002.1:0-7436 GCA_035712125.1 Terriglobia bacterium | reverse complement strand
GGAGCTGGTTCTCGTCCTCGAGTCTGCGCGTTCAGCGATGGTGATGACGGGCCGGACAAAACAAGTGCCACTAAGAACACAGGAATACGATGCTTCATGGAAGCCTTCTTTTGGCGGCCACGCTAACACGAAACGGCAAGGGATTTCTAATTTGTCGGACCGGTTTCGCGTAGGGACGCGGTCAAATCCGCAGTATCCTCGAATCGGCTTTCAGTGAGGAGACATTCATGAAGACGATCTGGACACTAACGCGATTTCTGGCCGTTGTTTATGTGACCGTCGTGCTGGCTGGGGCGATTGCGCCTGTCGCGACGCAGGGGCAGAACCGCGGGCAAACGCGTGGCGGTCAGGCCCCGGCCGCGGCAAATCCGCCAACCCCGGCGATGCCGCCGAAACCGCTGCCGGCTTCACCCGTCATCATCGACACGGCTGAGCAGGGACGCGTCCGGGTCACCATCATGAAAGGACTGTCGCATCCGTGGAGTCTCGCGTTTCTGCCGAACGGCGACATGTTGATTACCGAGCGGCCCGGCCGTCTTCGCATCGTGCGCAATGGTGTGCTGGATCCTCAGCCGATCACCGGGACACCCACCGTCTACACCGAGGGACTCGGCGGCTTGATGGACATCGCCCTCCATCCACGGTTTGCCGAAACACGATGGGTGTATCTGAGTTACACGAAGCCGGCGCCCGGAGGCCGCACGTCGGCTTTGATCCGCGGACGCCTGGATGGGATGCGCCTGGTCGATGTGAAGGAACTGTTCGTGGCCGATGGCGTCGCGACAGGCCCGGCGCCCGGCAATGGCATGACGTTTGGGCGCGACGGATATCTCTATATGGCTATTGGCGGCGCCAATGACGAAGTCGCGCAGAATCTCGGAAGCCACACCGGCAAGATTCTCCGCTTTACTGAAGACGGCACGGTTCCTCCCAGCAACCCGTTTGTGAAACGCGCAGGAAGCAAACCGGAGATCTTCTCCTACGGGCATCGCAACATGCTGGGCATGACTGTTCATCCGGTCACCGGCGAAATCTGGGAAACGGAGAACGGGCCCCTCGGCGGAGATGAGGTCAACATCCTGAAAATCGGCGCCAACTACGGATGGCCCCTCGTCAGTTACGGCCGGCAGTACAGCGGGGCGCGCGTTTCGAACCAGACGTCACAGCAGGGCTTTGAAGATCCAGTCCTTGTCTGGACCCCGTCTATCGCAATCTCCGGCATCACCTTTTATACCGGAACGCGCTTTCCGGCGTGGCGAAACAACCTCTTCGTTGGCGGACTGCAAATTGGCCGGATCGCCGGCACCGGTCAGATGCACCGCATTGTCTTCAATGAAAACTGGGAGGAGATTCGTCGTGAAGTCTTCTTTGCAGACTGGAGACAGCGAATCCGGAATGTGCGTCAGGGCCCGGACGGCCTGCTCTATGTACTGACGGACGAAGACGACGGTGCCCTGCTTAAACTGGAGCCCGCATCATAGTAGCGAAATCCGCCGGTGAGAATTGAATCCATTTCGAAAGACACTTTAACTGTCGCGGCTGTCGTAGTGTTTCTGGCCTTCGGCGGATGGAACCTCTATCGGACCCTTACGGCAGGGCCGAGCGATGTCGAGTGCGTTGTGAAGGACAAACGCGGCAACGTGACCTCCACGGTGCGAGCGCATCCTGCCGACGACCGCGCGTTCGACCGCTTTATAGTGGACGCCAAAAAACGAGGGGAGATCTGCAGGGTGATCCTTTAAGGGGAAGGGTAAGAGCGTTGTTCACCTGCCTCCCGGTCTTCCCAATGTTCGTTGGGAAGACGGCCAGGCACCCCTTCTGGGGTGCCTGGTTTCCCGCTTACTTCGCTTGTGGAGTCGCATCCACGGTCCACACATACAGCTGAGGACCGGCAGGAGCTGCTGGGGCCGGTGGCACGGCTCCGCGTTGAGCGGCTGCTGCAGTCGGCTCGGCAGGCGCTGGCGCGCCACGTCCGCGGTTACCGGCGCCGATTCCGGCCATCAACGCAATGTACTGCTTGCCGTCCAGCTCATAGGTGATCGGCGGTCCGATCCCGCCCGTCTGTCCGATGGGCATCTCGTGGAGCTTCTCGCCCTTGTCGGCGGTGTAAACCATCAATTGACCCTGAGGAGTCGATTGGATGACGAGGTTTGCAGCCGTCGAGACAGCTCCGCCGCCGGATTGTCCACCGCCGGTAGCAAACCACCGTTCCTTTTGTGTGGCGGGATCCCAGGCCGACAGGATACCGCCGCGTACGTCAGTACCGTCAGGGTTCTTGCGAAGCGGTCCATAGGCCGGCGGCGTCGACATCGGAACCGCGTTCCCACCACGACCGACTCTGATTCCGAAATCCTGCCCCTGCGGATTGGTCGCTGGGGTGAAGTTCTCAACAGCCGTAAAGTTGTACGTCTGATTTGGCGCGATCGGGACATAGACCAGACCCGTCGCCGGGTTGAACGCCATCTGGGACGTATTGTGGGCCTGCAACGGCTGGACGGTAACACCTCGTTCCGCGCTGTAGTACGCCTCAGGATTGATCATTGGCCGTCCGGTTTTTGGATCCAGGCCGCGAGCCCAGCTGACGCGCCCCACGGGTTCGCCAGAGATGAACTCCCCGTTTGTACGATCGATCACATAGAAGTATCCGTTCTTGTTCACCTGCATGATGACCCTGCGATTGCGCCCATTAATGCGCACGTCCGCAAGCATCAGGTGCTGAATGGCGTCATAATCCCACTCGTCACCCGGAGTGCACTGGTAATGCCACTTGAGTTGACCGGAGTTGGCGTCGATGCCAAGAATGGACGCCACGTAGAGATTGTCGAGGCGCGGAGTATTCTTGCCCTGTCGAATTTCCTGCGGCCAGGGCAGACCGATGCCGGTTCCGATATACAGCATGTTCAAGTCTGGATCGTATGCCATGCCGTCCCACAGGGAACCGCCGCCCCCATACTTCCACCACTCGCCGGCCCAGGTTTTCGCCGCAGCTTCCATGGCTTTGTTTTCGAAAGGCTTTGAAGGATCGCCGGGAACCGTGTGGAACTTCCAGAGTTCCTTTCCGTTATTGACGTCAAACGCAGCGACATAGCCGCGGAACGGTACAAACTCCGCTCCCGCCATTCCGATGAAAATCTTGCCGTTTGCCACTCGCGGAGCCATCGTGATCGTATAAGGCGACAGCTGTCCCTCCTTACGTTCCGGCGCTGCCCATACAGACCAAAGCACTTTTCCCGAGGTTGCATCGAGTGCCACCAGGCGACCATCAATGACGGGCACAATTACCTTCCCTTCGTACAGCGCGATGCCCCGGCTTATGACGCCACAGCACAGCCGCACGGAGCGGTCGGCCATGGGGTCGTAGCGCCAGAGTTCCTTTCCTGTGCGGGCATCGACGGCAAAGGTAATGCTCCAGTTGGTGATGCCATAGAGCACGCCGTTGGAGAAGAGCGGTGTCGCTTCCTGAGGGCCTCCACCGGGTCCCACTTGATAAGACCATGCCAACCCGAGGCGAGTCACATTCTGCGCGGTGATCGTTTTGAGGGGGCTGTAGCGCTGTTCGCCGAAGTCGTGCCCGTAAGTCAGCCATTCGGTACTTTTTCCGGCGTTCTTTAGGGCATTGTTGTCAACGCGTCTGGTCTGTAGAGCAAGGGACACCCACGTCGTCAGCACTATCGCCGACGTCGCCAAAAGCAACCATTTCAGTCGATTTCCTCTCATGCACTCTCCTTAAGTCGAAACGACAGATTAGAACGACCAGATAAACGGGTTCAAGGCTTTCATGGCTGCGGCTCGGGAAGTCTTCTTTTCCCCAAAGTGCTGCTATCCTTCTGTCCTGAAAATGAGCACAGTCGAACCACCCGCACAGTCTGCTTTCCGCAAGAAACTCATCGGACTGCTCGCCGCGCTACTTGTTCCACCTGTCGGCATCGTCCTGTTATGGCTCCCGCCGTTCCAGCCAGGACTCTTGCGGCGGTTTGGCGAGGCGGCTACGCGACTCGTGTTGTCCGGCGCGTTAATCGTCCTCACGATTCTCTACGGCACATCGCTCGGGTTATTTCACGTCGAGATGTCGGGAGGGGGCTGGAGCAAACCGATCTTCTCGCTTGGAGATCCTGATGACGATCAGGATGCCCTCGAAAGTCATCGCAAAGAGCTGCCGCCACTCCCACCGGCCGTGAGCATTGTGACCCCAAAACCTGAGGCGCCAACATCCGCGCCGCAACCCAAAACCCGAGCTGTGGGGCCGTCCTGGATAGACTTTCGCGGGCCGAACCGTGACGGGAACTATCACGACGGACCAATTCTGACGTCCTTTCCCGAGGGCACGCCCAGGCTCCTGTGGCGGCAGCCCATTGGCGGCGGGTACGCATCCTTCGTCATCGCCAACGGCCGCGCCTTCACGATTGAGCAGCGCCGCAACCGCGAGGTTGTCGTTGCCTACGATGTCCCAACCGGTCGCGAGATTTGGTCGCATGGGTGGGAAGCGCTGTTCAGCGAAGTGATGGGCGGTGACGGGCCGCGCGCAACGCCGGTATGGGACTCCGGAAGAATCTACGCGTTGGGCGCCGCCGGGGAGTTTGTCGTGCTGGAGGCAGAGACCGGCGCACGGGTATGGTCGAAGAATATCCTCGCCGACAATAATGCGGAGAACGTGTACTGGGGAATGTCCAACGCGCCGTTGATCATCGGAGATAAGGTCATTGTGACTCCTGGAGGCGCGGGCGGCCGGTCCATCGTTGCCTACAACAAGCACTCGGGCCAGCGCATCTGGGGTTCACTGGATGATCGCGCCGCCTACACCTCTCCGATGCTACTGACGTTGGCAGGCGCTCCGCAGATTGTGGTGGCCACGGCAACACGGATCGTCGGTGTCTCGCCGGATGACGGCAAATTGCTTTGGGACTTTCCATGGGTGACCATGCAAGGGATTAACAGCGCCCAACCCATTGCGACCGATCCCAATCATCTTTTTGTTTCGGCCGGCTACGATCATGGTTCCGTGCTGCTGGAAATTACCGCGGCCTCCGAAGGATTGACTGCCCGCCCTGTGTGGGAAAGCAAGAGCCTGAAGAACCGTTTCAATAGCTCTGTTCTTTACGACAATCACATCTACGGCTTCGACGAAGGGATCTTTGCCTGCATCGACGCGGAAACGGGTGAACGAAAGTGGAAAGGAGGACGCTACGGTTACGGCCAGGCATTGCTTGCGGGCGACCACATCCTCGTACTGACGGAGGCGGGTGACGTCGTTATCCTCAAGGCTACACCGCAAGCCCATCAGGAAGTCGCCAGTTTCCCCGCGATTGAAGGAAAGACCTGGAACCATCCTGCAATCGCAGGGGGAATTCTTCTCGTGCGCAACGCGCGGGAAATGGCCGCATTCCAGGTCGGACCGTGAGGTTAACGTAACGTCGCGCAAACCGTTATGGACGGTTCGCCATACTCCGCGGGAAGCGCCGGCCCGAGGTCCGAATAGTTGGCCGCCTCGACAAAGTAGCAGTAGCGAGTTCCGGCGCTGACATTCGAATCCCGGAAAATACACGGATCGGAACCACACACGGAGGCGTAGGTCACGCGCGTGGGCTGCGTCCACTCTCCGGCGATCTGCTTTGAGATGCGGAAGCCGGTCTTGTCCCCTCTTCCGGTATTGGGCCACTCGAGGTGAATTTCTGAGGACGATACCGACACCCGCACTCGCGACGGCGGCCTCAGATTCGGCCACAACACGACAGCGAGATTGCCTAGCGACGGCCCCGGTTCAACTTCCACAGTGGAAGGATCCGAATTGGTGAGATTTCCGGTATGCACGGCGTCCGCGTAAGTTCTAATACCATCCAGTTCGAACGTCGCAATCAGGTCCGGAATCGAGAACAGCATCGTTCTGAAGCCGTACCCCGGCCGAACCGCCGGGGAATCCGAGTACTGCCCCGAGTCCTTCTGGAGAAGCGTTCGAATAAGGACGCTCCCGGAGTCTCGAGGAACCGAGCCGAGGTTGCGGTAAAAGATTCGCCAGTTATCGGGATCCTGGAATAGATATTGTTCAACATTCGACACGTAGACAGCGCTGATGGCTGATTCGTACTTCCGTAAATAGTCGGCCACCTTACGGATGGCCGAAGGCCCCGCAAAGTTCCCAACGAGGGGAATGATTACGTTGTCTTTCTGGAGTTTCTGAACGATGCGGAAGCTCTCCTCGGTGGAAAGAAAGTTATCTGCCCTTCCTGCCGGCGGACTTTCCAGGAGCAACTGCGCAAAAGTGGGAAACACGCCGTTCGGATTTCGTGCGGGAGGGCCGTTGTAGTTGATATCCGGTCCAAGGATGAAGAATGCGCGGAGGATGTACTCCAAACTGGAATGATCGGCTGCGGTCAGTTTGAAACCGTGAGTTTCGGTCAGGTGCGTCCGGATTGCCGTTAGATTCGTGATAAAAAAAGCTGCGTCGGGCGGTGCACTGCGCAACAACATCAGAATGTCTTGAAGGCCGGCAGGCTCCTGTGTTGCGGCAGGAAGTTGCCGGGAAAACAAACGCGATAGAAATTCGCGCCGGTCCGCTGAAAGTTCGAACAGCGTCTTATACATCAAATGTTCGGCCAGGTTTTGGCGCCGGATATCGATGATGAAAGCCATGCGCGGCTGTATTGCCGCGATGTAGGTAAAGTTCTGCTCGGGCCCGACGCCCAGATATATACCTCCCGGCGGCACGCGGTTTTTCAGATCCTGCATGACATCTGTCATGAAGAGCTCGTTTGAAACGAAGTTGTCGGAAGGAAACATGCCGTCGCGTTCGGATAGATCCGTCACAAGCTGCCAAAATGCTTCGTCGCTGATTTTCGACGGCAGTTCCTGCGCGGCAAGAGTTGAGGCCAGGAGCAACAGCGGAAAGATCAGTGAGAATAAGCGAAGGTTTCTACTCATCATAACCAGATCGGCCTAACGTCCCAACGCGAGGTAGGGCACCGTAATTCCTTCAAGCATAGTCGTCTTCTCAACAACCACGCTCACAGCGCGAGATTCATGGCGTGCGATGAACTCGGAACTGCGATAACAGACGGTCTCATTCAGATAAGGCACAGCAAATATCTTGTATGTTCCCGGTGCAACTCCATTCATTTTGAACTCCCCGTTCCTTGGGACATAGACGACCCGGTACAGCGAAGCGTTACCACGCCGCGGCGAATCCGGCACCAGGATTACCGCCGCAGGCAGCGGTGATGTGCTGCCCTGCAGTTTTCCCTGAATAGACGCTCCCTGTGTCGCGACGATGACTTCGACAGAGTCTAACGGATCGCTGCCGACGTGGAAGACAGTACCAAAAACACTTCTGCCGCCGACGCGAATGTCGGCGATGTAGTGTGACGGCCCCGGCGGCTGACCATTGCCCTCGATAGCAGCTGAAAATTCGTAGTCTCCGTCGGGCACATCAAGTATGGAAAACG
>DASTBJ010000001.1:0-14729 GCA_035712125.1 Terriglobia bacterium | reverse complement strand
TCGGTCAGCGCGCAAAAGAGATTGGCGCGCGGTTTCATGCTCAATACGAGCTATACGTGGAGCAAGACGCTGGACCTCATCGAAAACGATGTGAATTCCGGCCTCTTGAATCCACGCAGACCCAAGGACGCCTATAACCTTGCGTCAAACAAGGCCCTTTCAGGCCTTCATCGGGCGCACAAGTTCGTGGCGTCCTGGATTTACGAACTTCCGCAATACGAAGGCAACAGGACGCTGTCCAGGGTTCTTAATGACTGGCAGTTTGTCGGTTCCTACATCCTGGAGTCCGGCCAGCCGATTTCGATACTGTCGTCGTCGGACGCGAACGGCGATTTGGACACTATCGCCGATACTGCGTTTTTCAACCCGGCCGGAGCGCAGGACACCGGGAGTGATGTCAACTATGTCTGCTGGAATGGATCAGCCGCGACAGTAGGTCCGTCGGCCGCTTCGAGCGGCACACCCTGCGGAGGCCAGGCGAATGTTGTTGGATATATCGCTCAGAATCCCAATGCTCAATACATCCGCTCCCGGCCTGGCATGACGGCAAACCTCGGACGCAACACTTTCGTCATGCCCGGGATCAATACATGGAACCTTTCTCTCTTTAAGGACATCGTTATCACCGAAGGTAAGACGCTGCAGTTCCGGGTCGAAATGTTCAATGCGTTTAATCATCCCAGCCATACGCTCGGGAGCGGCACCGTCGTGTCGCAGACCGCATCGAACGCCCCGGCCCGAAACACAGAGTACGCGACTCCAGGATCGGATTCGTTCCTGAAGAGCGACGTCTTCAGTGGAGGTATGGGGAACGCGCCTTTCCAACGGATCATCCAGTGGGGACTGAAGCTGTCGTTCTGAGGATTTGGGAGTAACGGAATCACAAGGATAATTGCAAACATTGGCGTATGATACGGACGCTGGTGCTCCCCTTCCTGGGTCGGGAAGCGCGTCAGCGAGTGCTCGCAATTCGACGTCTCAAGCTGTGAAAGACTCGCGGCCAGGGGTACTGGTTAAATTGACATCCCGCTTCATCTGGTGATGCGGGGAAATCCCATTTGAGCTGGAAGATGGACGTCGGACTGAGTAATGTAGCCTGTCCTCAATGTGGACACACGAATCCGCTTGGAACCGGAGTCTGTGCGCGATGCGGCACCGGCTTTGATGTGCCCACTCTGGTTCCGGGTCCCACACTGGGAGGAACCTTACCGCCCGTCCACCGGCCGCCGGACGAAGAAAACCCGAAACTCGAACCAGGAGCCATACTCTCCGATCGATACCAGGTCATCGATATCCTTGGCGTTGGCGGCATGGGGTCTGTTTATAAGGCATTCGACCGACGACTCGCCCGCGTCGTCGCGCTGAAAACCATCCTTCCTGAACTGGCCGCATCTCCGGTCATGATGAAGCGTTTCAAGCAGGAGGTGCTGCTCGCTCAAAAGATCACGCACAAGAATGTGGTTCGCATCTACGATATTGGCGAAGATCAGGGAACCGCGTTCATCACGATGGATTACATCGAAGGCGAAAGTCTGAAGGATGCGATCCTGAAACGCGGGAAGTTCCCCGCCAACGAGGCCGTCTCGATCATTCGTGAGGTAGCTCGAGCCCTCGAAGCCGCTCACAGCGAAGGCGTCATCCATCGCGATTTGAAACCGCAGAACATCATGATCGAGAAGAGCGGCCGGATTGTCGTGATGGACTTCGGAATCGCCCGCTCGGCTGAATCCGGCGGAGCGACACAGACCGGCGCGCTGCTGGGGACGCCCGACTACATGTCTCCGGAACAGGCGCGGATGGAAGAAGTCGACGCGCGCTCCGACATCTTTTCTCTCGGGCTGATTTTCTATGAGCTGCTGACTGGCAGACTTGCCTTTAGCGGAAAAACGATCGTCGAGACGATGTTTATCCGCACCAAGGAACGCGCGATTCCACCGGCTGAGATTGAGCGCACGATACCCGAGGGATCGAATAACATCGCCGTAAAATGCCTCGAACCTGACGTCAACAAACGCTATCAGTCGGTTACCGACATGCTGGCAGATCTCGAAAGCTTCGATCCGACGAAGAAGGTCGGCGCGAGCGTGCTCGTGAAATCCCGCCTGAGGAAGATCTATCCCTATCGGGCATGGATCGGGGCCGCGGCTGCGGTGTTGATCCTCCTTGTTGGCGGGTACGTCCTACGGGATGGCTTTGGTCCCGAACCAGCCGCCCAGCAGAAGGCCAACATTTCTGTTCTTATTGCCGATTTTGCGAATCAAACGGGAGAACCGATTTTCGACAATGCTTTGGAGCCCGTGATCAAGCTTGCTCTTGAAGAGGCCTCGTTTATCAGTGCGTTCGACCGCCGAACTGGCAGCCTTGGGCTCAGCGCGGACTCCGGGCGCATCGACGAAGTCAACGCTCAAAAGATCGCCTACTCGCAGGGCCTGGGCTTTGTCGTTTCCGGTGCGGTAGAGCAGAAGGGCTCCGGCTACGTGATCTCCGTCAAGGCGATCGAGGCTATTACCGGCAAGACTATTCATATCGATGATGAGTCGGCCTCCGGGAAAGACAAGGTCCTGTACGCTGCCGCGAAGCTGGCCGCGGACATCCGTGTCGCACTCGGTGACGATACGTCGCAGCGGTTTGCCCAGGACACGCTGAGTACCTCTTCTCTGGAAGCGGTTCATGAATACGCGACAGCCATGAATTTCGTGTCCGGCGGAAACCATGCCGAAGCCCTCAAGAGCTTTTCAAAAGCTGTCGAACTCGATAAGGATTTCGGACTCGCCTATGCGGGGATGGCGGTAACCTCGCGCAACCTGCGCATGCCTGAAGAAGCCGCAAAGTACATAGATCTCGCGCTTAAGAAGATCGATCGTATGACGGAACGCGAAAAGCTCCGGACGCGCGCCTATTCGTTCAGCCTTTCTGGCAATCGCAAGATGTGTGTGGAGGAGTACACCACGCTGATCCAGCGATTCCCCGCCGACGTCGCGGCACACAACAACCTTGCCAACTGTCTGACTCAGATGCGCGATATGAAAAAGGCGATTGACGAAGTCAGCCAGGCGATGGAGATACTTCCGAAGGGTCTGTTGTATCGGAACAATCTCGCGTTGTACTCGTCGTACGCGTCCGATTTCAAGACCGCGGAACAAAGAGCGCGGGAAGTGCAGGTTCTTGATCAAACCTACAGCACAGGCTTTGTGTCTCTCGCCTTTGCGCAACTCGGTCAGGACCGTCCGGACGAGGCGCGGCAAACGTACGAGAAGCTCCAGCAGGTCGGCGGTGCCAGTGCGGTTGCACAAAATCGATCCAAAGCGGCCGCCGGCATGGCCGACGTCGCGATTTATGCCGGCCGATATAACGACGCCATCCGAATTCTGCAACAAGGCGCCGACGAGGATCTCAAGGCGGGTTTCAAGGAACCTGCCGCGATGAAGCTGTCCGCCCTGGCGGACACTCTGCTCCTCAAGGGCCGGAAATCAGAGGCTGCACGTGCTGCGGAGCGAGCGCTGGAGGCGAACCAGACGGTCAAGATCCGATTCCGTGCCGGTATGGTCTTCGCCGCCGCCGATCAGGAAGCCCGCGTGCGCGAAATGATCGACAAACTTTCCGCCGAGACCCAACCCGAACCTCGAGCTTATGCGCAAATTCTGGAAGGCGAAATTGCCCTGAGGAAGGGTGACGTCGCGACTGCCGAAAAGAAGTTTACCGACGCCAACGGTCTTCTCGATACCTGGATCGGCCATTACCAACTGGGCAGGGCCTATCTCGAACGGGGAGCGTACATCGAAGCGGACTCTCAATTCTCAACATGCTTCAGGCGCCGCGGTGAAGCGATGGCCCTGTTCCTCGATGAATCGCCGACGTACGGCTACTTCCCGCTCGTCCATTACTACCTCGGACGTGCGCGCGAAGGGATGAAGACCGAGAGCTTCGCGGATTCGTATCGATCCTACCTCTCGATACGTGGGAAAGCGGGTGAAGATCCGCTCATTGCCGAGATTAAGAAAAAGACAGGGTAGACCGGACATTACTACTTCGCCCCCACGCGAAGCTTCGAAGCGAGGCCCTTCGCGTTCCTCAACGGCGCCTATCGCAGCATGCTGATGGCCTAGGTACCAGACTAAGAACCGACGGGCATCGCAGCTTGGCTTTCCAACTCAGAATGCGTATAAGTTCTGATGCACTTAACGCTCAGGATTCTTTTTTTCGCGAGGAGACCTCTATGGCACGACGGTTTCGGCTGATTGTAGTACTGGTGTTCGCATGGCAGGTTGTTGGAAGCGGGGCGCAGGCGCCTGCGCCAACGCCGGCTCCGAATCCAAACGCTGTCGCTGCCGTCGAGTTCGTCATTGATCCTCCGACACTTCTCAACCTGGGTTTCGAATGGTTCATTCAAGGCGACGAGAACCGGAACGCGGCGGTCACCGTGTCCTACCGAAAAAAGGGTGAGAGCGCATGGAAGCCTGGCCTACCGATGCTGCGTTTGAAAGGGGAGCGGGTTTATCAGCAGTCGCAGGTGGATGTCATTGCTCCAAACATGTTCGCAGGCAGCATTCTCGACCTGGAACCGGACACGGCATACGAGGCGCAGTTCGTCCTGGCGGATCCCGACGGAGTTCGCGGCGAGAGCCGGCGTGTCGTCACCGTTAACACGCGTCCTGAACCGAAACCTTATGACGGAGGCCGCGTGTTTCATGTGTACCCGCATGGTTTCAGCGGCCAGAAGACGGAGCCATCCTTCGAAGGGCTGATGTGTGCGTACAACTACTGGTGCGCCGGAACGGACTGGGCGACTGCGGGAAGGCCACGGGTCAGACCGGGAGACACCATCCTCGTGCACGCGGGAGTCTACAAGTACAACCGTTACGAATACACGAATGACGCCGCAACGAACAGGACGGAACCGCTCGACGGCACGTATTTCCTGACTGCCGACGGCACCGCCGAAATGCCTATCGCCATCAAGGCGGCAGGAGACGGGCAGGTTATCTTTGATGGCAACGGCAACTTCGCGTTATTTGATGTTCGTGCTGCCGACTACACGTATTTTGAGGGCCTGACCTTCCGAAACGCGGAGTACGCCATTTTGGCCGGTACTCAGTTCATCGCGGGCGCGAAGGGACTGACGGTAAAGAATAGCCGGTTCGAAAGTGTAGGCGCTGGTGTCTTCACGAACAATTCCGACTCCAGCAATTTCTACATCGCGGATAACTTCTTTTACGGACGTAATGACCCCAACCATCTCATCGGCTGGGCAGGACCGCAGCTGTGGAGCAGATTCAACGGAGTCGACGGACAGATCTTTCCTCCAAAGATGGCGTCCTATGTCGCCGTGAAGTTGTATGGCCCCGGTCACGTTGTTGCGTACAACTACATCACCGACTTTCATGATGGCATCAATGTTGAGACCTACGGCAATCCTGACGGTTCGGTAGCCTCGGGCCCGGACATTGCTGACGGACCGAAGTACCCACCCCGGGAATACTGGTCGCGCCGCCCCGTGGCGATCGACTTCTACAACAACTACATCACAAACTCTCACGACAACCCGATTGAGGCCGACGGCAGCATGCACAACATCCGCATCATGCGGAACATGCTCATCAACCATCCATCTCACGCCTTCTGCAACCAGCCTGCGCTTGGAGGGCCGGTATATTGGATCCGCAATATTGCCTATAACCTTCCCGGTGGTTCGACGCGCCTCACGAATGGGTCGATGGGGGTAATCTTCTATAACAACACTATTTTGTCGGAAACCGCCGGGACGACTCAAAACACGCACTGGCGGAACAATCTGATGCTGGGTCAGAACTCGAGTCCGACAATCTTCAGCGTCACGACGAACACCAACTACACGTCGTCGGACTACAACGGTTTTCGTCCCAATCCCGGCGCCGTAGCGTCGTTTCGCTGGAGTTCCCCGCCATTGGACATTCCCATCAGCCCATTGGGCCCGGGGCTGCGGTCCACTCTGGAGACGCGGGACTACGCAACGCTCGCGCAATACAGTCAGGCAACGGGGCAGGATACACATAGCGTTCTCGTTGACTATGACATTTTCATGAATGTCCGCCGTCTCGACGCCCAGGATATTTCCACGCTGCAGAAGCTCTATAAAGCGGAGGACTTCGATTTCAGACTCAAGCCGGGGTCGGCAGCCGTGGACAAAGGCATGGTTTTGGCGAATGTGACGGAGGGATTCTCAGGAAACGCGCCTGATCTTGGCGCCCTTGAAGTCGGCGGAACTGTTCCTCGGTATGGTCCGCGCCGATAACGTGCGTGTCGTCATGCGGTTCGGATGACGGTTCTTTTGCCTGTCCGCGAACGCGCGGGATAGAATACCGCTCAATTTCGGAGGAACGCACATGCGATTCACCTTAGCTGCCGGCCTTGCGCTAGCTGCAAGTGTAGCTATGGTTCCAACCTTCAGCGGCCGAATCGATGCCTCGACAGGGCCCATTCCGCTGAATTGCAATAGAGCTTGTCTGGAGAATGTAGTCGATCAGTATCTCGCTGCGGTCGTCGCTCACGATCCGAAGAAGATGCCTTTCTCAGCGGACGTCAAGTACACGGAGAACTACCAGGTGCTCCAGATCGGAGACGGATTCTGGAAGACTGCTCAGTCACGTGGAAAGTACACGCATATCTTTTCGGATCCGGAGGCCGGTCAGGTGGCTTCGATGGGGACCATGATCGAAGCGGACCAACCGCTTCTGATGAGCCTGAGGCTTCGCATTGAACTCGGCCGAATTACCGAAGTCGAAACTCTGTATTACAGACAGGGCGGCGGCGGACCGAACAATATTGCCGCCATGAACGCTCCCCACGTTCCCGAACCGATGTGGTTCAAATCGATACCTCCGGCTCAGCGTATGTCGCGCCAGGAACTCATTGCCGTCGCGGACGGCTACTTTACGGGCTTGCAGAAGAACGACGGCAAGGGCATCAACGGCACGGGCACGTATCCTTTCACCAATGACTGCAACCGCATCGAAAACGGCACGCTGACGGCGAGCGCGCCGCCGCGTGGAAATCTTGCGCCGGGCGCCATTGATGCCTTTGCGATGGATTGCATGACGCAATTCAAGCTGGGCTATTACTTTGTCGTTCAGAGCATTCACGGCCGCCGTTATCCCGTGGTGGATCAGGAACGCGGTGTCGTGTGGGCACACGGCGTAATCGATCAGGGAACAGTTAACTCTGGCGTCCTGTCGGACGGTCGTCCCTTTACATTCAACGGATTCAACCGGCCGTCGAGCATTCTCTTTACGGAAGCGTTTCTGATTGAAGGCGGCAAGATCCGGCGTGTCGAAATGGTCGGACCGAGCGTTCCGTTCCACATGAACTCTCCGTGGGGCGGGCTTAGCGGCAACTGAAATGACTCCAGTGGAAGCGTCCTTGCACCTCCGTTATTCTGCCTGGGCTTCCCGCAAGTTGGTGGAAGCGATTCGCGGCGTGTCCGATGCAGAGTTGGAAAAGCCCGTCGGAATCTCTCATAGCAGCCTGCTGGGCACGCTTTCGCACGTTCTCTGGGCCGATTGGCTCTGGTTCACGCGCGTTGTTGAGCCGATGGAGAAGCCGGCCCAGACGCGAGAGGTGCTCGAGACTGTTTGGCCAGGACTGCAGGACAAGTGGGTCGCATGGGCGGAGCGCGCAAACGAAGTCGAGATGAATCGCGTTGTAGAGTATGTCTCGATTCTGGATGGGCAAAAGGCGCGCACTCCGGCCTGGCAAATCGTCCTCCACGTAGTTAATCACGGCACGCTGCACCGCGGTCAGGCGATGGGAATGCTGCGTCAAATGGCGATTGCTCCTCCTCATACTGACCTGATGAATTTCTATCGCGAACTTGCGGCCGCGGATCGCGCTCACGGCGCCACCGCAGACGTTCCGTCGCGTTTCAGCTAACTGCGAACGCTCCCTTACCCCGCGACCGACACATATCGGACTTTAAATAAATCCGAAGGTGCGGGAGACTATTGGAACCGAAAGGACAAGGCGAGAGAGTATGAAGTCTGTTCACGCTACAGCGAACAGAGTTTCACGCAAGGAACTCCTGTCGCACCTGTGGAATGCCCGGATGCGGACGGATGAGCTGTTCAGCATTATCAAGCCGAACAGGTTATACGACCGTCCGATCGCCGAGCGTCATCGCATCGTGTTTTACCTCGGGCACCTGGAAGCGTTCGAGTGGAATCTCATCTGTTCAGGCACGTTCGGTTTGAAGCCTTTCAGCGAGGAATTCGACCGGCTCTTTGCATTCGGTATCGATCCGACCAATGGAGATCTGCCCGACGACAAGGCGGGAGACTGGCCCAGGGAAGTACATATCCACGCCTACAACCGTCGCGTGCGCGACGCTGTTGAACAGTGTTTGAATTCTGCCGAAGACGACCGCGTGTTTTGGGCAGCCATAGAACATCGGCTGATGCATGCGGAGACGCTCTCATACATGTTGCACTGGCTGCCGCGCGAGGCCAAACGTCGCCAGCTGTTGTCCGCCACAACCGTGTACCGGCAGCCGAATTACAGGCAAATTGATATCCCGGCAGGAACCGCAACGCTCGGCGTCCGGCCGGAGGATCCTACACCTTTCGCATGGGATAACGAATATTGCAGCCATTCTGTGGAGGTGCCCGCGTTCTCTATCGATCAATACAACGTCACGAATGGCCAGTTTGAAAAGTTCGTGCGCGCCGGCGGATACCAGGATCGACAGTTCTGGAGCGTCAAGGCGTGGCAATGGATCACCTCAAACGGGATGGAGTATCCAAAATTCTGGAAGCGGAAAGGACCGTACTGGTTTTACCAGTCGATGTTCGGCGATATTCCGTTTCAGCCCTCGTGGCCGGTTTACGTCAGCCATGCGGAGGCCGAGGCGTATGCGCGCTGGGCCGGCAAGTCTCTTCCGACGGAGGCTCAGTTCCACCGTGCGGCGTTCGGCACACGCAGCGACGCGGAGAATCGCTATCCCTGGGGGGGCGAGGCGCCGGAGCCCTGTCACGGGAATTTCGATTTCGCACGTTGGAATCCCAGCCCGGTCGATGCTCATCCGGCAGGAAACAGTGCCTTCGGCGTCGCAGATCTTGTCGGCAACGGTTGGGAATGGACGTCCACGCTGTTCGAACCCTTCCCGGGATTCACCGCGCTTCCGTTCTATCCGACTTACTCGGCCAATTTCTTCGACGGCAAACACTATGTGATGAAGGGCGGATCGCCACGGACGGCATCATTGCTGTTGCGGCGTTCTTTTCGCAATTGGTTTCAACCTTTTTACTCTAATGTCTATGCATCATTCCGCTGCGTACAGAACTAATCTCGCCTTCCAGCCCATAGGCGAGTCCATATCCCTGCGTGAATTCGCACAAGATGTGCGAAAAGGTTTGTCCAGGAGCGGCCAAAAGGAACTCTATTCGAAGTATCTGTATGACGAAGTGGGCAGTGCTCTCTTCGATGTCATCACGGTGCTTCCCGAATATGGACTCTATCGAGCCGATGCGCGCCTGCTGCGCAAATATTCCGCGACGCTGGCGGCGCAGGTAGAGCGACCGTCCCTGATCATCGAGCTGGGTAGCGGGTCTGGAAGCAAGACACGCTGGATTCTTTCCAGAATGGCGGCTCAGCAGCCAATTACGTATTGTCCCGTGGACATTTCAGAATCGGCGTTGAATCGGTGCTGCCTGGAACTCGGGTTTATCGATTCCGTGCGGATCGTGCCATTTGCCCAGTCCTATCTCGAAGGACTTGAACAAGCCGTTCGTTTGCGCCCCCCGGACACATCCGTCGTTGTGCTCTTTCTCGGCAGTACGATTGGCAACTTCGAGCCGGATCGAGCGGTTGAGTTCCTGAAGTCCGTTCGGGGTCTACTGTGCCGGGGCGATGTGTTTTATCTGAGCGCAGATCTCGTGAAAGACCGCAAACAGATGATCGCGGCGTATGACGACGCGATCGGCGCAACGGCAGCCTTCAATTTGAACCTGCTGGCAAGAATCAATCGCGAGATAGGCGGAGAGTTTGTGCTTTCACGGTTCCGGCATAGGGCGCGCTACAAGGAAAAGGAACACAGAATCGAGATGCACCTCGAATCGGTGGAAGATCAGACCGTCGCCATCGGTCACGACTTCGGTGTGACGCTCAAACGCGGAGAGACAATCTGGACAGAGAGCAGTTACAAGTTCTACCTGACCGATATCCAGCGACTGGCGATTCGCAGTGGCTTTCAATGCGAGACGCAGTGGGTGGACCAGGAATGGCCGTTTGCACAGAGCGTCTTAAGAGCCGTTTAGCGCCTTTCCGGACCCTATCGTGCTTTGGTGAGCTTCATCACCGTCATGCGTGAAGCGCCGGACACATAGATCGAACCATCGGTGTCGACGCCCAGTCCGTGGGCGCGATCCGCGGTGGCAGCATCAATACGCTTCCCATTCTTGAGGATGTTCACGACGCCGTCGTTGACATCACTGACGTACACCGTGTCATCCGAAGCGACGACAATCCCTCCACGCGACGGAAATGACCAGCTTTCGACGAACTTCCCGTCCTTGCTGAAGACCGAAATGCGTTTGTTGTCACTGTCGTTGACGAGGATCCGGCCCTGGGAATCCAATGCGACACCGTGCGGTACTTGCAGTTGCCCCGGCTCGGAGCCTTTCACCCCTCCGATGATCCGAACAAACTGTCCGTTGCCGTTGAAGTGCACGATTCGCGCATTCTGATAACCGTCCGACACATAGATGTCGCCATTGGGTGCGATCGCAACGTGGTTTGGCTGGTTGAAAAGATCGCGCGACGCGTTGTCTCCGGCCGTGCCTTTTTTCCCCAGGGTCAGTAAAACGCGGCCCTCCGAACTTAACTTGGTTACGACATGATCGGTCGAGTCGGTCACCCAAAGAAAGCCCTGGGAGTCGATCGTGACACTGTGAGCGGTCTGAAACAGGCCGTTCTCGCCAACGGCTTTCACAAATCTGCCGTCGCGAGTAAACCATCGAAAATACGGCGCCGTGCGAACCAGAACGAGGATGTTGCCCTTTCCATCCGCCGTAATCCACGAGGTCGAACCGTCCCAGGTTTTCCCGTCGGGAAGTTGAGCCCAGTTTGCGTCAACTTTCCAGGTTCCGCTCGATTGCGCCGAAATTACGGAGGTGCCGGCAGCAGCGACGTACAGTACAAGGCCGGCCAGGGTGACTCGGCAAAAACGATTATTCACTGCGAATCTCCTTCGTTGATTTTGTGCCGTAGCAATCGCCGGCATCGCGGGTGTCACTTTGACTTCTGCTGCGCTTCGATATTTGAGGTGTAGCCTTTCGCAAGCCAGCCCTTCCAGCGTTCAACTGCCTCCGCGCCGCCCGCGCAACCGCCATCGGCAGGATTCACGAAGGTTCCATTGGCAAGCCTGGCCCATCCGAGCCCGCCGCCAGGACGGCCATCTTTCAACGGACAATAGAGGATCGTGACCGTATTGCCGGGCTCGAACGTGCTGCCGGTGATTCCACGCTGCAGCAGCGCGGCCGGAGCAGATCCTTCGAAGCTCCACAGCGTCTCTTTGCCGTCCTTGTCCTTGATGTTCAGATAAAGCCACGAATGCGGAGGGTTGAATGCCCAGCGAACCACCGTCCCGGTCGCCACTTTTTCGGTAGTGCGATCGAACATCGTGAACGAATGGTGCGAGTTGGCAGTGGACGTTCCCAGCAGCAATACAATAAAGACGGTCAGCGATAGACTGAAGATCCTTTTCATCTCCTACTCCTTGGTAGTCGGCAGCGTGGTGTTGTAGATCGGATCACGAGACTGACCGGGTAATTGCGGGAAGAGCGTTGTGCCCCGCGCATCCCGGAAACCTTCCTCTCCTGGCAGGCGCGACGTGGTTGTACCCTTGTCGAAGAAGTCGTTGCTGCTGGTTTCACATTCCCAATGCTGAACCCGATGGCCCGCCGCTTCGAGTTCCCTCGCTCGACGAAAAGCGTAGACCGCGCTGACGGGTTTGACGAACGCGTGTTTGTCGTAGAACGTGACTTGAACCTCAAGCCGCTCGACGCCACCCGGGTACTGTTTCAGCTCCCATGTTTCGACAGACTCGAATAGATTGCTCGTCATTGGCGACCATCGCGTGAAATCGGCAGGCAACAGATACTTTGTTGACGTGATGAGCTTGCTGCCCTCCCAGAACCCGATCGTGTCGCCAAACCAGGAATGCGTTCCATAGACATTGTTATGTTTCTGACCGACGTACACCCGTCGTATTCCAGGCCCGTAATCGTTAATCATGTACGACTGTTGCGGCAGGTTGATGAACTCATGCGAGTAAGGCTCAAGCAACCACCGCGGATAGCCAACGGGCTCGCAATGGGTGAGACGATCGTATTGGACCTCCCCCAACTCCTGCTGCTGGCGCCAGCGTTCCTTGTAAGCCGTTTCGTAAGCCGGCGTCAGCGTTCCTGCACGAACCTTGCCCTTGAATCCGGCTCCAGGCGGTTCAATGAACATATCCATGTGCGTGTTTCCGGCGGTAACCCACAGCCCGTCCCAACGCGGCACTGAGGTAAGCGTGTGCTTCGTGCCACCCTTCGCCTGCTCGAGGAGATACGCATAATGCTCATCGGAACTCGCAAATGGTTTCGGCGGATTCACAACAGTGAGCGGCGGCCCGAAGCCCCCGCCAAACGTTCCGGGCTGCGCGGATGCAATCGACGGTACGATCGCAAGCGCAACCAGGAGGGTTGCTGCAAAACTTACGCCTTTGTGGAAATTCATCGGGAGCCTCCGAAGATAACGATTTATTTTGATCCGTTCGTTGGAACGATATGTAAAGGCATCGCCTGCGCGTGTCAAGCGAAAGCCGGAGTCAGGAGCCGGTTCCGACATCGCCAGAGAGGGCAATTTCGACCGTGGGTTGCCACTTCAGCGGCGATCGCCGATCGGCGAGCTCTTTTCACGCAAAAAGGTGATTGTAGCGGGATCTATTGCGGGAGCAGCGCCGCCGGGCGCGCCTCCGGCAGGACCGCCACGGCCGCGTCCCCCTCCGCCGCCAGCAGGCGTCGCAGCGGGTACGCCGAGCGCGATGTCCAATGGAGTCCGACCGCCCGCGTCCTTCAGATCGAGCTTTGCACCACGTTCCACAAGCAGCCGCACAAACGGTTCGCCGCGGTCGACGGCCTGGTGGAGGAGTGTTGCGCCGTTGGCGCCGGTCGCGTTCACGTCAGCGCCACGTTCAAGCAGCAGTCGGATAGCCTGAAACATCGGCGTGTCGGGTGTGAGGGTGCGGCCCCCTCGTCCGGTAAGCGTCACCATCATCGTGGTTGTACCATTCGCCAGAGCTCGCGACGGATCCGCGCGATGGTCCAGTAGCGTTTTCATAAGCTCGATATCGAGCGCTTTCGCCGCGCGCATCAGCGGAGTGGCGCCCGCGCCAAGCGCGGCATCTCCTGTATTGTGTTGTCGCATCAGGAGGGGTGCGCGCAGTGTCTGATTCGGGTCCGCGCCATGCTTCAGCAATACGGCTACAAGATCTGATGGAGACAGGCGGCCTGACTGCTTTGGCGGCGGCCGATTGACAAACGAGCCCAGATGTTTCATGTCGACCGCTGCGTAAAGCGCCGCCATTCCGGCCGCATCTGCAATGTTCGGATCGGCGCCCTTTTCCGCAAGGCGAGCAGCCACATCGTAGTGCGCATTGATTGTCGCGATCACGATCGCTGTAGAGCCCTCGGGATCGGCGGCGTTCAGGTCCGCTCCAACGTCTGCCAGGGCGGTTATTGCGGCCAGGCGACCCTGTCGCGCCGCGTACATTGCCGCGGTCATGCCGCCTCGCGGCAACGCAGTAGCTACCGCGAACGAGAAATCGACATTGACCTTCGGGAGATCGATTATAGCGGAACGTGCATTGAGGTTGGCGCCGCCCGCGGCGAGTGCATGGATCGCCTCTCCGTTATCGTTACCGGCGGCCCACATCAGTGCGGTCTCCCCAAACTCGCGCTCGATGGCATTCGGATCGGCACCTTTCGCCAGGAGCAGCTTTATCGGTTCGGGCCGTCCTGTCCGCGCAGCCGCCATGAGCACTGTCTCGCCCTCTCCAGACGCCGCATTGGGATCCGCGCCAGCGTTCAGCAACAATTCCAGCATCGGCGCGCTGCCGTTGACCGCGGCGAGCGCTAATGGAGTCACGCCATAACGATTCGCGGCGCGCACGCGTGCGCCCGCAGCCAGCAGAGCACGCGCGAGTCTGGCATCATCCAGCCGGGCTGCCCAGTGCAGCGCTGTTGTGCCATCCGCTTCCTCGGAATGACCGCGAGCTCCCTGCTTGAGCAACTCCATCGCTGTAGCCACGTCGCCTGCCCGAATAACCTCGGCGAGTCGAGCGTTGCTCTGAGCATCGATGAATGCGGTACAGATGACAATTGCCAAAGCGGCGGCGAGCGCGCGACTCACAAGCCTTTTGGGGGAGTTTGGCGCCATTACAGCTCGACCGTTCCCGTGCTGACGCCGAACTTCTCCTGGCCGACATCGAACTTTTGCGAGACGCTCAATAACAGGTTGGCCATCGGCGTGTTCGGGGCAGTTCGGATATGGCGATTGCCGCGCACCCGTCCCGAAGCGCCACCCACGATCGCAAGCGGCAACGGCGCGCCGGTGTGTCCGTTGCCGTCACTCATCCCGCTGCCGTAAACAATGAGGGAATGATCCAACAGGGAACCGTCGCCATCCGGTGTGGATCGCAGGCGTTCGATGAAACGTGC